>NZ_DAMCAM010000015.1:0-52352 GCF_032059615.1 Melaminivora sp.
TGGTGGACCGCGACGACGACCTGAAGATCGGCATGCGCACCTCGGCCATCACGCTGGGGCGCTTGGACGTCGCCGGGGTCATGCTGTTCTTTGCGCTGTGCCTGCTGCTCACGGCGCTGGCGCTGGCCGGCGAGGGCCTGGGCTGGCCGCTGTGGCTGGGCCTGGGCGCGGCGGCCGCCCAGGTGCTGTGGCACTGGACGCTGATCCGCCGCCGCGCGCGCGAGGGCTGCTTCGTCGCCTTCAGCAAGAGCCACTGGATCGGCGCGGCGATCTTCGCCGGCGTGGCGCTGGGCTACGCGCTGCGCGGCTGAGCGCGCCGGGCCTTTAGCCGCCGAACTCGGCCGCCAGTTCGCGCGCGCGTGCCTCGGCCGCCTGCATGGCGGCGATGAAGTGTCCCGGCACGCCCCCCTCCTGCAGCCGCTTGATGGCCGCGTGCGTGGTGCCGCCCGGGCTGGTCACGCGCTGGCGCAGCACCTCGGGCGCGTCGCCCGAGCACGCCGCCAGCTCGGCCGCGCCCTGGAAGGTGGCGATCGCCAGCTGCCGGGCCTGCGCGGCGGGCAGGCCCATGGCCGCGCCGGCCTGCTCCATGGCTTCGAGAAACAGAAAGACATAGGCCGGCCCCGAGCCCGACAGGGCGGTCACGGCGTCCAGCTGCTCCTCGCGCTGCACCCACAGGTGCTGGCCGGTGGGAGCGATGACCTGCCCGATGCGCTCGCGCGCGGCCGCGTCCACCCCGGGCCGGGCAAACAGGCCGGTGATGCCGCGCCCGACCAGCGCCGGCGTGTTGGGCATGGCGCGCACGATGCGCTCGCTGCCCAGCCAGCGCGCCAGGCTGTCCGTGGGAATGCCGGCGGCCACGCTCAGGTGCAGGGCCCCGGGCGCGAGGTGGGGCAGGGCCTGCCGCGCCGCCTCGCGCAGCACCTGGGGCTTGACGGCCCAGACCACCAGCTGCGCCTGCGCCAGCGCTGCCTGTGGCGCGGCCAGCGCCTGCACGCCCAGACGCGCCTGCAGCGCCTGGCGGGCGGCCGCGAGCGGCTCGACCACGGTCACGCGCGCCGGCGCCAGGCCCTCGCGCAGCAGGCCGCCGGCCAGGGCGCTGGCCATGTTGCCGCCGCCGATGAAGGCCAGGGAGAAGTCGGGGGCGGTGGGCTGGGTGGAAGACATGGTTGCTATTGAAAAAGTAGTGACGGGTCGTTGGCTGTGCTGGTTTTCGGAATGAAAAGTGCCGCAAACCGTTGATTAACGCTGGCTACGCGCTATGGTTTTCAGCCTTCCGGCTCCAGCGTCGCCTGCGCCACGGCGTGCTCCCAGCGCGCCATCAGCGCCTCGGCGCGCGCGCGCTCCATGGTGGGCACGAAGCGCCGCTCGGCGCGCCACAGGCGGGCCAGCTCCTCCTGGCTGGCATAGACGCCGCTGGCCAGCCCCGCCAGGTAGGCCGCGCCCAGGGCGGTGGTCTCCACCACCGCCGGGCGCACCACCGGGATGCCCAGCAGGTCGGCTTGGAACTGCATGAGCAGGTCGTTGACGCAGGCGCCCCCGTCCACGCGCAGCTCGGCGACCGGCGCGCCGCCGGCCGCGGCCACGTCGCGCCCCATGGCGGCCAGCAGCGCGGCGCTCTGGTAGGCGATGGACTCGAGCGCCGCGCGCGCGATGTGCGCCAGCGTCGTGCCGCGCGTGAGGCCGGTGATGGTGCCGCGCGCGTCGGGCCGCCAGTAGGGCGCGCCCAGGCCGGTGAAGGCCGGCACCAGCATCACGCCGCCCGAGTCGGGCACGCTCTGGGCGAGCTGCTGCACCTCGCTGCTGGCGCGGATGGCGTGCAGGCCGTCGCGCAGCCACTGCACCACGGCACCGCCCACGAACACGCTGCCTTCGAGCGCGTACTGCGGCGGCGCGCCGGTGGTCTGCGCGGCACTGGTGGCCAGCAGGCCGTTGCCGCTGGTCTGGAACTGCCCGCCCGTGTGCATGAGCATGAAGCAGCCCGTGCCGTAGGTGTTCTTGGCCATGCCGGCGGAAAAGCAGGCCTGGCCGAACAGGGCGCTTTGCTGGTCGCCCGCCACGCCGGCAATGGCCACGGGGGCGCCCAGCAGGTCGGCGCCGGTGGTGCCGAAGTCGCCGCTGGAGGGCAGCACCTCGGGCAGCAGCGCGCGCGGGATGTCCAGCAGCTGCAGCAGCTCCTCGTCCCATTGCTGGGTATGGACGTTGAAGAGCATGGTGCGGCTGGCGTTGCTCACGTCGGTGACGTGGCGCGCGCCCTGGGTCAGCTGCCAGATCAGCCAGCTGTCCACGGTGCCGAAGGCAAGCTCCCCGGCCTCGGCTGCGGCGCGCGCGCCGGGCACGTGCTCGAGCAGCCACTGCAGCTTGGTGGCCGAGAAATAAGCGTCGATCAAAAGGCCCGTCTTTTGCTGGATGGCCGCCTCGTGCCCGTCCTCGCGCAGGCGTGCGCACAGGGGCTCGCCGCGCCGGTCCTGCCAGACGATGGCGTGATGCAGCGGCGCGCTGGTGGCGCGGTGCCACAGCAGCGTGGTCTCGCGCTGGTTGGTGATGCCGATGGCGCGCACCTGGCGCGCCGTGACGCCGGCCTGCTGCAGCGCCTGGCGCGCCGTAGCCAGCTGGGTGCGCCAGATCTCGCGCGGGTCGTGCTCCACCCAGCCCGGGCGCGGGTAGATCTGCGGCAGCTCCTGCTGCGCCTGCGCCAGGATGTGGCCCTCGGGCGTAAAGACGATGGCGCGCGAGCTGGAAGTGCCTTGGTCGAGTGCGAGCAGGTAGGTCATGGAGGGCGAGCATAAATCGCCCGGTGCCCCGGGCGCGGCGTCCCGGCCGCAGGATGGGCCTCTCGGGTAAACCCCGACCGGCGCGCCGGAAGTCGTGGAAAATCGCCGCATGACTGCTGACACCGCCCCCACCCCCCTGCCCACCGACCGCGCCCGGCTGCTCGCGCAGCTGGCGCGGCCCGAACCCTATGACCTGGTGGTCGTCGGCGGCGGCGCCACCGGCCTGGGCGTGGCGCTGGACGCGGCGGCGCGCGGCTTTTCGGTGGCGCTGCTGGAGTCGCACGACTTCGCCAAGGGCACCTCCTCGCGCGCCACCAAGCTGGTGCACGGCGGCGTGCGCTACCTGGCCCAGGGCAACATCGCCCTGGTGCGCGAGGCCCTGCACGAGCGCACCACACTGCTGAAGAACGCGCCGCACCTGGCGCAGCCGCTGGCCTTCGTCATGCCGTCGTACAAGCTGTGGGAGACGCCTTTTTATGGCACCGGCCTGAAGGTCTATGACGCGCTGGCCGGCAAGGCCGGCCTGGGCCCCACCCAGTGCCTGGGCCGCATGGAGACGCTGCGCTGCCTGCCCACGGCCGCCGCCGACGGCCTCAAGGGCGGCGTCAAGTACTGGGACGGCCAGTTCGACGACGCGCGCCTGGCGCTGGCGCTGGCGCGCACCGCGGCGCTCAAGGGCGCGCTGGTGCTGAACTACTGCCCGGTGACGGACCTGATCCACGAAAACGGCAAGGTGGCCGGCGTGGTCTGCGAGGACGCCGAGACCGGCCAGCGCCTGCAGGTGCGTGCGCGCTGCGTGGTCAACGCCACGGGTGTGTGGGTGGACGCGCTGCGCCAGCGCGACGGCGAGCAGACGGGCCGCAAGCTGGCGCCCCTGGTCGCCCCCAGCCAGGGTGTGCACCTGGTGGTGGACCGCGACTTCCTGCCCAGCGACCACGCCCTGATGGTGCCCAAGACGGCCGACGGCCGCGTGCTGTTCGCCGTGCCGTGGCTGGGCAAGCTGATCCTGGGCACCACGGACAGCCCGCGCCAGGACCTGGCGCGCGAGCCCCTGGCCCTGCGCGAGGAGGTGGCCTTCATCCTGGGCGAGGCCGCGCGCTACCTGCGCCGCGCGCCGCGCGCCGGGGACGTGCGCAGCATCTGGGTGGGCCTGCGCCCGCTGGTCAAGCCCCAGGGGGCGGACGAGGGCAGCACCAAGAGCATCAGCCGCGAGCACACGGTGATTGCCAGCGCCTCGGGCCTGGTCACCGTGACGGGCGGCAAGTGGACCACCTACCGCGCCATGGCCGAGGACGTGCTGCAAAAGTGCATGGACGCGCGCCTGCTGCCCGCGCGGGCGGGCGGCGTCACGGTGCGCCTGCCGCTGGTCGGCGCGCCCGCCGGCCGGCCGCGCCACGGCATGAACGAGCCCCAGGGCCCGCACTCCTACGGCACCGAGGCCGCCGTCGTCGCCGCGCTGCCGGGCGCCGACGTCTGGCTGGCCGAGGGCCTGAGCGAGGCCATGGTGCGCCACGCCGTGCGTCACGAGTACGCGCGCACGGTGGAGGACGTGCTGGCGCGCCGCGCGCGCGTGCTGTTCCTGGACGCACAGCTGGCCGCCCGCCTGGCGCCGCGCGTGGCGACCCTGCTGACCGAGGAGCTGGCTGGTCACGACCCGCAACTGGCGGCCTTCGAGGCGCTGGCGCGGCAGTACGCCACCGTGCCGCAGTGAATGCGGCGCGCCGCGCACCAGGGGTGTTGACGGCGCACTTTTCTTTTGCGACAATCTCGGGCTTCGCGTTGGCAGCTACTGCCTTCGCGAGGCATATCTGCCCAGCGGGAAGCGCCGTAAATGGTTTGCGGCGCGGACGACGGGCCCAAGACTGACTGGCGTTGACCTTTTCGCATCCGGTTTCTCGGGTGGGAAGGCCGCTGGTACAAGTTGGGAATATTCACATGATCCAGACAGAAACTCGGTTGGACGTCGCCGACAACACCGGCGCGAAGTCCGTGCAGTGCATCAAGGTGCTGGGCGGCTCCAAGCGTCGCTACGCCAGCGTGGGCGACATCATCAAGGTGAGCGTCAAGGAAGCTGCTCCGCGCGGTCGCGTCAAGAAGGGCGAGATCTACAGCGCCGTGGTGGTCCGCACCGCCAAGGGCATCCGCCGCGCCGACGGCTCGCTCGTCAAGTTCGACGGCAATGCCGCCGTGCTGCTCAATGCAAAGCTGGAGCCCATCGGCACCCGCATCTTCGGCCCCGTGACGCGCGAGCTGCGCACCGAGCGCTTCATGAAGATCGTGTCCCTGGCTCCTGAAGTCCTCTGAAGGAATAGGCACCATGAACAAGATCCGCAAGGGCGACGAAATCGTCGTGCTCACCGGGCGCGACAAGGGCAAGCGCGGCACCGTGACGGTGCGCAAGGACGATGCCTACCTCATCATCGAGGGCATCAACCTGGTCAAGAAGCACGTCAAGCCCAACCCCATGAAGGGCACCATGGGCGGCATCGTGGAGAAGGCCATGCCCATCCACCAGTCCAACGTGGCCATTTTCAACGCCGCCACCGGCAAGGCCGACCGCGTCGGCATCAAGGTGCAGGCCGACGGCACGCGCGTGCGTGTCTTCAAGTCCAGCGGCGCCGAAATCAAGACGGCTTAAAGGATTCCCCCATGGCACGACTGCAACAACTCTATCGCGACAAGATCGCGGCCGAACTGAAGGAAAAGTTCGGCTACCAATCCATCATGGAAGTCCCGCGCCTGACCAAGATCACCCTGAACATGGGTGTGAGCGAAGCCGTGGCCGACAAGAAGGTGATGGACAACGCCGTGGCCGATCTGACCAAGATCGCCGGCCAGAAGCCCGTGGTGACCAAGGCCAAGAAGGCCATTGCCGGCTTCAAGATCCGCGAAGGCCAGGCCATCGGCTGCATGGTCACGCTGCGCGGCGTGCGCATGTATGAGTTCCTGGACCGTTTCGTCACCGTGGCCCTGCCGCGCGTGCGTGACTTCCGCGGCATCTCGGGCCGCGCCTTCGACGGCCGTGGCAACTACAACATCGGCGTCAAAGAGCAGATCATCTTCCCCGAAATCGAGTACGACAAGGTGGATGCCCTGCGTGGCCTGAACATCAGCATCACCACGACGGCCAAGAACGACGAAGAGGCCAAGGCGCTGCTCGCCGGCTTCCGTTTCCCGTTCAAGAACTGAGAGAGCGTCTTATGGCTAAGAAAGCTTTGATCGAGCGCGAACTCAAGCGCGAAAAACTGGCCGCCAAGTACGCTGCCAAGTATGCGGAACTGAAGGCCATCGCCGGCGACGCCAAGCGCTCCGACGAAGAGCGTGACGCGGCCCGTCTGGGCCTGCAGAAGCTGCCGCGCAACGCCAACCCCACGCGCCAGCGCAACCGCTGCGAGATCACGGGCCGCCCGCGCGGCACGTTCCGCCAGTTTGGCCTGGCCCGCAACAAGATCCGCGAACTGGCCTTTGCCGGTGACATCCCCGGTGTCACCAAGGCCAGCTGGTAAGCGCAGCAGGAGAGATACAACATGAGCATGAGTGATCCCATCGCTGACCTGCTGACCCGCATCCGCAACGCACAGATGGTCTCCAAGGCCACCGTGTCGGCGCCTTCCTCCAAGGTGAAGGTCGCCATCGCGCAGGTGCTCAAGGACGAGGGTTACATCGACGGCTTCGAAGTCAAGAGCGAAGCCGGCAAGTCGGAACTCGAAATCACCCTCAAGTACTACGCCGGCCGTCCGGTGATCGAGCGCATCGAGCGCGTGAGCCGTCCCGGCCTGCGCGTGTACAAGGGCTCGGCCGCCATCCCCCAGGTCCAGAACGGTCTGGGCGTGGCCATCGTCACCACCCCCAAGGGCGTGATGACCGATCGCAAGGCGCGCGCCACCGGTGTCGGCGGCGAAGTGCTGTGCTACGTGGCCTGACGCGGCATTCAAGGAGAACATTGAAATGTCCCGAGTAGGCAAATCCCCGGTGACCATCCCCCAGGGTGTGGATGTGTCCATCAACGACAGCCAGATCAGCGTCAAGGGCGCGGGCGGCACGCTGCAGCTCGCCCAGCACGCGCTGGTCAAGGTGGCCAGCAACGAAGGCAAGCTGAGTTTCACGCCGGCCGACGAGTCGCGTGAGGCCAATGCCATGAGCGGCACCGTGCGCCAGCTGGTCAACAACATGGTGGTCGGCGTGAGCCGCGGTTTCGAGAAGAAGCTGACCCTGGTGGGCGTGGGCTTTCGCGCCGCCGCCACGGGCTCCAAGCTGAACCTGAACATCGGCTTCTCGCACCCCGTGAGCTTTGACATGCCCGCCGGCATCACCGTGGCCACCCCGACCCCGACCGAAGTCGTGGTCAAGGGTGCGGACCGCCAGGTGGTGGGCCAGCTGGCCGCCGAAATCCGCGCCGTGCGTCCGCCCGAGCCCTACAAGGGCAAGGGCATCCGCTACGCGGATGAGAAGGTCGTCATCAAAGAGACCAAGAAGAAATAAGGAGCTGCAACATGTTGACCAAGAAAGAGCAGCGTCTCCGCCGTGCCCGTCAGACCCGCATCCGCATTGCCCAGCAGGGCGTGGCGCGCCTGACCGTGCACCGCACCAATCTGCACATCTACGCCAGCGTCATCTCCGAAGACGGCGCCCGTGTGCTGGCCAGCGCCTCCACGGTGGAGCCCGAGGTGCGCCAGTCCCTGGGTGGCGAGGGCAAGGGCGGCAATGCCGCCGCGGCCCAGATCATCGGCAAGCGCATTGCCGAGAAGGCCAAGGCGGCCGGCATCGAGCGCGTGGCTTTCGACCGTTCGGGCTTTGCCTACCACGGTCGCGTCAAGGCCCTGGCCGAAGCGGCCCGTGAAGCCGGCCTGCAGTTCTAAAGCTCAAGCGAGATAACAATGGCTAAATTTCAACCCCGAGTGCAGGACGAAGGTCGCGACGACGGTCTGCGCGAGAAGATGATCGCGGTCAACCGCGTGACCAAAGTCGTGAAGGGCGGCCGCATTCTCGGCTTCGCAGCCCTGACGGTGGTCGGCGACGGTGACGGCCGCATCGGCATGGGCAAGGGCAAGTCCAAGGAAGTGCCCGCCGCCGTGCAGAAGGCCATGGAAGAGGCCCGCCGCAAGCTGGTGAAGGTCTCCCTCAGGGAGGGCACCATCCACCACAACGTGACGGGCCACCACGGCGCTGCCGTGGTCATGATGGCTCCCGCGCCCAAAGGTACCGGCATCATCGCCGGCGGCCCCATGCGCGCCGTCTTCGAAGTCATGGGCATCACCGACATCGTGGCCAAGAGCCACGGTTCGTCCAACCCCTACAACATGGTGCGCGCAACGCTCAACGCCCTGTCCAACTGCACGACGCCGGCCGAAGTGGCCGCCAAGCGTGGCAAGTCGGTCGAAGAGCTGTTCGCCGCCTGATGGAGTCAGCTGACATGACAACCCAACAAACCGTGAAGATTCAATTGGTGCGCAGCCCCATCGGCACCAAGGAATCACACCGCGCCACCGTCCGTGGCCTGGGCCTGCGCAAGCTCAACAGCGTGAGCGAGCTGCAGGACACCCCGGAAGTGCGCGGCATGATCAACAAGATCAGCTATCTGGTCAAAGTCCTCTGAAAGGGTCGATGATGGAACTCAATAGCATCAAGCCCGCAGAAGGGGCGACGCGCGAGCGCCGCCGCGTCGGCCGCGGCATCGGCTCGGGCCTGGGCAAGACCGCAGGCCGCGGTCACAAGGGCCAGAAGTCGCGCTCCGGCGGCTACCACAAGGTCGGCTTCGAAGGCGGCCAGATGCCGCTGCAGCGCCGTCTGCCCAAGCGCGGCTTCAAGTCGCAGAGCCTGAAGTTCAACGCCGAGGTGACGCTGTCGGCCCTCGAACGCCTGGGTGCCGACGAAGTCGACGTGCTGGCGCTCAGGAAGGCCGGCCTGATCGACGAGCTGACCCGCGTGGTCAAGGTCATCAAGAGCGGTGAGATCACCCGCGCCGTGAAGCTGAGCGGTGTGCTCGCCACGGCAGGCGCCAAGGCGGCCATCGAGGCTGCCGGCGGCAGCGTGGCCTGACCGGCCGTTTGCGAAAGGCATCCGTGGCAACGAACGCAGCTCAACTGGCGAAGACCGGCAAGTTCGGCGACCTTCGCCGGCGTCTGGTCTTTCTGCTGCTCGCGCTGGTCGTATACCGCGTGGGCGCGCACATCCCGGTCCCGGGAATCGATCCGGCGCAGTTGCAGCAACTGTTCAGCGGCCAGCAGGGCGGCATCCTCAACCTCTTCAACATGTTCTCGGGCGGGGCGCTGTCGCGCTTCACGGTCTTCGCGCTGGGGATCATGCCGTACATCTCGGCATCGATCATCATGCAGCTGATGACCTACGTGGTTCCCACGTTCGAGCAGATGAAGAAGGAAGGGGAGGCCGGTCGCCGCAAGATCACGCAGTACACCCGTTACGGGACCGTCGGCCTGGCCGTTTTCCAGTCGCTGGGCATCGCCGTGGCACTGGAAAGCCAGGCGGGGCTGGTGCTCGATCCGGGCTTTGGCTTCCGCATGACGGCCGTGGTCAGTCTCACTGCAGGCACCATGTTCCTGATGTGGCTGGGCGAGCAGATCACTGAGCGTGGTCTGGGCAACGGGATCTCGATCCTGATCTTCGCCGGCATCGCTGCCGGCCTGCCCAGCGCCTTGGGTGGCCTGCTGGAGTTGGTGCGTACTGGTGCCATGGGCATCCCCGCCGCCATCTTCATCGTGGCAATCGTGGGCTTGGTCACGTACTTCGTGGTGTATGTGGAGCGCGGCCAGCGCAAGATCCTGGTGAATTACGCACGCCGTCAGGTGGGCAACAAGGTGTATGGGGGGCAGTCCTCGCACCTGCCGCTCAAGCTGAACATGGCTGGCGTGATCCCGCCGATCTTCGCCTCGTCGATCATCCTGCTGCCCGCGACCATCGTGAACTGGTTCAGTGCCGGTGAGTCCATGCGCTGGCTGCGCGATATCGCAGGCACGCTCACGCCTGGTCAGCCGATCTACGTGCTGCTGTATGCAACCGCCATCGTGTTCTTCTGCTTCTTCTATACCGCGCTGGTTTTCAACAGCCGGGAGACGGCAGACAACCTGAAGAAGAGCGGGGCGTTCATCCCCGGGATTCGTCCGGGTGAGCACACGGCACGCTACATCGACAAGATCCTGGTTCGGCTGACGCTGGCGGGGGCGATCTATATCACCTTCGTGTGCTTGCTGCCGGAGTTCCTGATCCTGAAGTACAACGTGCCGTTCTATTTTGGCGGCACCTCGCTGCTGATCATCGTGGTGGTGACCATGGATTTCATGGCCCAGGTGCAGAACTACCTGATGAGCCAGCAGTACGAGTCGCTGCTCAAGAAGGCGAACTTCAAGACGACGGCTGGCGCCTGACCCACTGGCCTGGTTTTGGTGAATCCGCTATAGTGGCGGGTTCGCCAGAATTGCGGCAATTTTCATTGATGCCCAACGTTCGCTCGCGGGCTGATTTTTGTGTTCCGCTGTATCCCGTAAGGGAAG
This sequence comes from Melaminivora sp., assembly GCF_032059615.1. Lineage (NCBI taxonomy): Bacteria > Pseudomonadati > Pseudomonadota > Betaproteobacteria > Burkholderiales > Comamonadaceae > Melaminivora > Melaminivora sp. Next base: position 10,280 of record NZ_DAMCAM010000015.1, read on the forward strand.
GAACGATTGGACAAGTTTAGGAGAATGCAATGAGAGTTTCGGCTTCGGTAAAGAAGATCTGCCGCAACTGCAAAATCATCCGCCGCAAGGGTGTGGTGCGCGTGATCTGCACAGATCAGCGTCACAAGCAGCGCCAGGGCTGATGGCTTAACGATCATTAGAGGACGCACATGGCTCGTATCGCTGGTATCAACATTCCGCCCCATCAGCATGCCGAAATTGGTCTGACGGCCATCTACGGCATTGGGCGCACCCGTGCTCGCAAGATCTGCGATGCATGCGGCATCGACTACTCCAAGAAGGTCAAGGAATTGACCGACGCAGATCTGGAAAAGATCCGCGACCAAATCGCCCAGTTCACCATCGAAGGTGACCTGCGTCGCGAGACGACGATGAACATCAAGCGCCTGATGGACATCGGCTGCTACCGGGGCTTCCGTCATCGCCGCGGCCTGCCGATGCGCGGTCAGCGCACCCGTACCAATGCACGCACCCGCAAGGGTCCGCGCAAGGGCGCAGCGGCACTGAAGAAGTAAGGACTGAAAGAACCCTATGGCTAAGTCTCCCGCCAACAACGCCGCCCAGCGCGTGCGCAAGAAGGTCCGCAAGAACGTGTCGGACGGCATCGCCCACGTTCACGCCTCCTTCAACAACACCATCATCACCATCACCGACCGCCAGGGCAACGCACTGTCGTGGGCATCGTCGGGCGGTCAGGGCTTCAAGGGCTCGCGCAAGTCCACCCCGTTTGCCGCGCAGGTGGCTTCCGAAGTGGCAGGCCGCGCCGCCATGGAGCAGGGCATCAAGAATGTGGACGTCGAGATCAAGGGCCCCGGCCCGGGTCGCGAGTCGTCGGTGCGCGCACTGGGCGCACTGGGCATCCGCATCACGTCGATCTCCGACGTGACGCCCGTGCCGCACAACGGCTGCCGCCCGCCGAAGCGCCGCCGCATCTGAACCCGGGCTGCTGGTCTTCACAGAGCTCCGCAGCCCCTTTTACCGAAGCCCACCGCCACCGGCTGCGCACGCAGCGAAGGTGGCTCCCGCAAGTTGCTTGCGGCAGCTGAAATTCCAAGGACACACAAGTGGCACGCTATCTCGGCCCCAAGGCCAAACTCTCCCGCCGCGAAGGCACGGACCTGTTCCTCAAGAGCGCACGTCGCTCCATCGCGGACAAGGCCAAGTTCGACTCCAAGCCCGGCCAGCACGGCCGCACCTCGGGCTCCCGCACCTCCGACTATGGCCTGCAGCTGCGCGAAAAGCAGAAGGTCAAGCGCATGTACGGCGTGCTGGAGAAGCAGTTCCGCCGCTACTTCGAGGAGGCCGAGCGCCGCCGCGGCAATACCGGCGCCAACCTGCTGGGTCTGCTGGAATGCCGCCTGGACAACGTGGTCTACCGCATGGGCTTCGGCTCCACGCGTGCCGAGGCGCGCCAGCTGGTGTCGCACAAGGCCATCACCGTGAACGGCCAGTCCGTAAACATCGCCTCCTACCTGGTCAAGACCGGTGACGTTGTGGCCGTACGCGAAAAGTCCAAGAAGCAGGCGCGCATCGCCGAGGCGCTGCAGCTGGCGCAGCAGGTGGGCATGCCCGCCTGGGTCGAAGTCAATGCCGACAAGGCCGAGGGCGTGTTCAAGAAGGTGCCTGACCGCGACGAGTTCGGTGCCGACATCAACGAATCGCTGATCGTCGAGTTGTACTCGCGTTGATCCACGGACGCCCCGCATCCGGAAAAACATACACCCCTGGCGCGAGGCATCGCGCCGGGGGCGCTTCGCCAGCCTTACCGGTGTAACGAGCTGGGGGTATTGAGAGGAAGTCTGCATGCAAACCAATTTGCTGAAGCCCAAGACCATCAACGTGGAGCAGCTGGGCGCCAACCGTGCCCAGGTGGAGCTGGAGCCCTTCGAGCGCGGCTATGGCCACACGCTGGGCAACGCCCTGCGTCGGGTGCTGCTGTCTTCCATGCTGGGCTACGCAGCAACGGAGGTGACCATCGCCGGGGTGGTGCACGAATACTCGTCCATCGACGGCGTGCAGGAGGATGTGGTCAACATCCTCCTGAACCTCAAGGGCGTGGTCTTCAAGCTGCACAACCGCGACGAGGTGACGCTGTCGCTGCGCAAGGATGGCGAGGGCATCGTCACGGCGCGTGATATCCAGACACCGCACGACGTGGAGATCATCAATCCCGACCACGTTATCGCCCATCTGTCTGCCGGCGGCAAGCTGGACATGCAGATCAAGGTCGAGAAGGGCCGCGGCTACGTGCCGGGCAACGTGCGCCGCCATGCCGACGAGTCCACCAAGTCCATCGGCCGCATCGTGCTCGACGCTTCGTTCTCTCCCGTGCGCCGCGTGAGCTACACGGTCGAGAGCGCCCGTGTGGAGCAGCGTACCGACCTGGACAAGCTGGTCATGGAAATCGAGACCAATGGCGCGATTTCGGCCGAAGACGCGGTGCGCGCCTCGGCCAAGATCCTGGTCGAGCAGCTGGCGGTGTTCGCCCAGCTGGAAGGCGGCGAGCTGGCGGCCTTCGAGCCTGCGAGCTCGCGCGGCGCTGCCACTTTCGATCCGGTGCTGCTGCGCCCGGTGGACGAGCTGGAGCTCACGGTGCGTTCGGCCAACTGCCTGAAGGCCGAGAACATCTATTACATCGGCGACCTGATCCAGCGCACCGAAAACGAGCTGCTCAAGACGCCCAACCTGGGCCGCAAGTCGCTCAACGAGATCAAGGAAGTCCTTGCCTCGCGCGGCCTGACCCTGGGCATGAAGCTCGAGAACTGGCCGCCCGCCGGCCTGGACAAGCGCTGATTTATAATTTTCGTTTCCCCCTCGGGGAGTGCTCCGGGCAGTACCTGATACGGCTGCCCGTTTTAATTGACTGAAAAAGGAAAGCACCATGCGCCACGGACACGGCCTGCGTAAACTCAACCGCACCACATCGCACCGCCTCGCGATGCTGCAGAACATGATGAACTCGCTCATCGAGCACGAGGCCATCAAGACCACCGTCCCGAAGGCCAAGGAACTGCGCCGCGTGATCGAGCCCATGATCACCCTGGCCAAGGAAGACTCGGTCGCCAACCGCCGCCTGGCGTTCAACCGCTTGCGCAACCGCGACAACGTGACCAAGCTGTTCAACGAGCTCGGCCCGCGTTTCAAGGCCCGTCCGGGCGGCTATACGCGCATCCTGAAGATGGGCTTCCGTGTGGGCGACAACGCTCCCATGGCCTATGTGGAATTCGTCGAGCGCGCTGAAGAAAACGCAGCCGCCGAAGAAAACGTCGCCAAGGCCTGAAAAACCGGTTATACTAACGTTTCTGACGCGCGATGGAGCAGCCTGGTAGCTCGTTGGGCTCATAACCCAAAGGTCGGAGGTTCAAATCCTCCTCGCGCAACCAAACAAGGCAGGTTCTGCCTGCACTTCAAAGACCCGCTTTATGCGGGTCTTTTTTTGTCTGTTTTTTCCGTTTTGCTCCCCTGCTGCGAGGGGGCTGGTGCCCCGGCTCAAGCCTCGGGCCGCATGCAGGCAGCCCCAGCGCTTGAGTGCTGCCCCGTTGTCATTCAGTCGCCGCCCGTGTCGTCTCTGTCTTCTCGCCTGAGCCGCAACGCCGCCTCGTAGAGCACATTGCGCGGGGCGCCGGTGATCTGTGCGGCAAGTTTTACGGCTGCCTTGGTCGGCAGCTCCTGCAGCAGCAGTTGCAGCACTTCCACGCTCCGCTGTTCTTCGCCCGTGCGTGCGGGCTGGGCCGGGTGCAGCAGCACGACGAACTCTCCGCGCGTGCGCTGCGGCGCGGCCTCCAGCCAGGCGGCGAGGTCCTGCGCGGCGTGGGTCGTCACCTCCTCGAATTGCTTGGTGAGCTCGCGCGCCAGCGTCACGCGCCGCTGCGCGAAGGGGGCCAGGGCCTGTGCCAGGTCGCGGATCCGGTGGGGAGCTTCGAGCAGAACGGTGCAGCGGACCTCGTCCGCCAGTCGTTGCAGGGCCGCTGCGCGCTCCGCGCCCCGGGGCGGCAGGAAGCCGGCGAAGACAAAGCCCTCAGCCTGCGGCGAAGTCGCCACGGCGCCGGCCACGCTCAGGGCCGCCGTCACGCTGCTCGCGCCAGGCAGGGGCAGGCAGCGCAGGCCGGCCTCGCGCACGGCGGCCACCAGTCGCGCTCCCGGGTCGCTCAGCCCGGGGGTGCCCGCATCGCTGGCATAGACGACACGTTCGCCCCTTCGCAGCCGGCCGATGACCTGTTCGGCGGCGCCCGCCTCGTTGTGCTGGTGCACCGCCAGCAGGGCGCCCGCCGCCTTGTCGATGCCATAGGCGCGCAGCAGCGCCTGGGTGTGGCGCGTGTCCTCGCAGGCGACCGTGTCCGCCAGCGCCAGCACATGCAGTGCGCGCAGGCTGATGTCGGCCAGGTTGCCGATGGGCGTGGCCACGACGTAGAGCGTGCCCTCCGGATAATGCTGGCCGGCAGCCGCGTCGTGCGCTGCGGCGAGGGCGGAGGCAAAGGATGCGCTCAATGGAATTCCTTCGAAGCAAGAAAGGGCAGGGGGCGAATGTGCCTGCGCCCGGAACGCGCGTGGCGGGCGCCGCGGCTGAGGACCGGGCACTGGCCTACCTGCAGCAGGCGGGTCTGGCGCTGGTGCAGCGCAATTATCGGACCGCCGGTCGCGGCGGCGGCGAGGTCGACCTGATCATGCGTGAGCCCGACGGCACGCTGGTCTTCGTCGAGGTGCGCAGCCGCGGCCGCGCCACGCACGGCGGTGCGGGCGCGAGCATCGGCGCCGTCAAGCGCCGACGCATCGTCTTTGCGGCCCAGTGCTTTCTGCTGCGCTGGCCTGCGCCTCCGCCATGCCGCTTCGACGCGGTGCTGATCGATGAAGGCCGGCTGCAGTGGCTGCGCGGCGCGTTCGAGGCCTGCTGAGCAGCCGCAGACCAGCGCCGGCGGCGGTCATGGGGCCGGGGGGTATGATTCCCGCCCCATGCTTGAGCACCGGATCCAACAGCACTTCATCGACAGCGCCGACCTCAAATACCAGGCCGCCCAGGCCCTCGGCGCCCCCATCGCCGCGGCGGTGCATGCCATGGTCGCCTCGCTGACCGGGGGGGCCAAGGTGCTGGCCTGCGGCAGCGGCACCTGCGCGGCGCTGGCCCAGCAATTTGCCGTCATGTGCGTGGCCGGCTTCGAGCGCGAACGTCCGGGCCTGGCCGCCCTGGCGCTGGCCCCCGATGCATCCTGGATGTCCGCCGGCACCGACGGCAGCGCGGCGCAGGGCGCCCTGCTGGCGCGCCATGTGCACGCCCTGGGCCATGCCGGCGACGTGCTGCTGCTGCTGGCCACCAGCGGCAACGAGCCGGCCTTGCTGGATGCCGTGCGCGCCGCGCACGAGCGCGAGATGACCGTGGTGGCCCTGGCCGGGCGCGACGGTGGCAGCCTGGCTGCCCTGCTGCGCGAGACCGACGTGCTCATCACCATCCCGCACGAGCGCGCCGCGCGGGTGCGCGAGATGCAGGTGCTGGTGCTGCACTGCCTGTGCGACGGCATGGACGCCCAATTGCTCGGAGATCAGGAGGTCATGCCATGAGTCATTCCCTTTTTCGCGCGGCTTCGGCCTCCCTTGCTGCAGCGACGCTGGGCGCTGCGCTCACGGCCTGCGCGCCACTGGTCATCGGCGGCGGCGCCCTGGTTGGCACCCTGATGGCCACCGACCGGCGCACCGCCGGCACCCAGGTCGAGGACGAGGGCATCGAGCTGCGCGCCGCCTCGCGCCTGCGCGAAACGCTGCCCGGAGAGGCGCACGTCAACGTGACCAGCTACAACCGCCAAGTGCTGCTGACCGGCGAGGTGCCCACGGCCGAGGCCCGCCAGAAGGCCGAGGAGGTGGTGCGCGGGGTGGAGAACGTGGCGTCCACCGTCAACGAGCTGGCAGTCATGGCGCCCACGTCGCTGTCGCAGCGCTCGGGCGACACCTTCATCACCGGCAAGGTGCGCGCCAGCCTGGTGGACGCACGCGACCTGACGGCCACCGCCTTCAAGGTCGTGACCGAGCGCAACGTGGTCTATCTGATGGGCCGCGTGACGCAGCGCGAAGCCACGCGCGCCGCCGAGATCGCGCGGGGAGTGAGCGGCGTGCACAAGGTGGTGCGCGTCTTCGAGCTGGTCAGCGAGGAGGAGCTGGCGCGCCAGCCTGCGCAGCCCGCCACCGTCACGCAGGACCCGGCCGCAACCCGCCCGCCAGCCCGCTGAACCCGCAGCGCCGGGCCGCCCCGGCGCTGTCCGTCAGTCCTTGGCCGGCACCAGGCGCGTGACCAGGCTGGACGTGTCCCAGCGCCCGCCGCCGGCACGCTGCACGTCGCCGTAGAACTGGTCCACCAGCGCCGTCACCGGCACGCGTGCGCCGTTGCGCCGCGCCTCCTCGAGTACCAGGCCCAGGTCCTTGCGCATCCAGTCCACGGCAAAGCCGAAGTCGAAGCGCCCCTCGGCCATGGTCTTGCCGCGGTTGTCCATCTGCCAGCTCTGCGCCGCGCCCTTGCCGATGACGTCCAGCACCAGCGGCATGTCCAGGCCCGCCTGCTGGCCGAACGCCACGGCCTCCGACAGGCCCTGCACCAGCCCGGCGATGCAGATCTGGTTGACCATCTTGGCCAGCTGGCCGGCACCGCTGTCACCGATGCGCGTGAAGGCGCGGGCAAAGGCCAGGGCCGTGGGCGCCACCGCGTCGAATGCCTGCGGGTCGCCGCCGCACATCACCGTGAGCTGGCCGTTCTGTGCCCCGGCCTGGCCGCCGGAGACGGGCGCATCGACGAACTGCAGGCCCTGGCTGCGGGCCGCGGCATACAGCTCGCGCGCTACTGCCGCCGAGGCCGTCGTGTGGTCCACGAAGATGGCGCCCGGCTGCATGCCGGCAAAGGCCCCGTCCGGGCCCAGTACCACCGAGCGCAGGTCGTCGTCATTGCCCACGCAGCAGAAAACGATGTCCGCCCCGGTGGCCGCCTCGCGCGGCGTCTTGGAGGTGTTTTCGGTGTTTTGCGGCGCAAACTCTTGATTCCATGCTATGGATTTCGCTTGCGTGCGGTTGTACACCGTCACGCTGTGGCCGGCGCGCGCCAGGTGGCCGGCCATGGGGTAGCCCATCACGCCCAGGCCCAGGAAGGCCACGCGCCGGGGAGCGTTTTCGGGATAGCTGCGGGGGTTGATGCTTTGGCTCATGCGTCTTCGGGGTTCGTGAGAAAAGAGAGGGAAGGCTGCTTGCGCAGCGCGGTCGTGGTGCGCGGCTTGCTGCCGGGCGGAAGGGCTGGGCTCAGACGATGCTCAGGTGCTCGGTGCCTGCGTCCAGGTCGTCCGAGCGCGCCCGCTGGCTGCCCAGCTTGACCTGCAGGCGCAGGTCGTTGGCCGAGTCGGCGTTGCGCAGGGCGTCTTCGTAGCTGATGGCGCCGGCCTCGAACAGGTCGAACAGCGCCTGGTCGAAGGTCTGCATACCCAGGTTGCGGCTTTTCTTCATGACTTCCTTGATTTCGGCCACCTCGCCCTTGAAGACCAGGTCGGCGATCAGGGGGCTGTTGAGCATGACCTCGACCGCGGCCACGCGCCCGCGGCCGTCCTGGCGCGGCAGCAGGCGCTGCGAGATCACGGCGCGCAGGTTCAGCGACAGGTCCATCAGCAGCTGCGTGCGCCGCTCCTCGGGAAAGAAGTTGATGATGCGGTCCAGCGCCTGGTTGGCGCTGTTGGCGTGCAGCGTGGCCAGGCACAGGTGGCCGGTCTCGGCGAAGGCGACGGCGTGCTCCATGGTCTCGCGGTCGCGGATCTCGCCCATCAGAATCACGTCGGGCGCCTGGCGCAGCGTGTTCTTGAGGGCGGCCTCCCAGCTCTCGGTGTCCAGCCCCACCTCGCGCTGCGTGACCACGCAGTTCTTGTGCGGATGCACGAACTCCACCGGGTCTTCCACCGTGATGATGTGGCCGTGGGAATGCTCGTTGCGCCAGTCCAGCATGGCGGCCAGCGTCGTGCTCTTGCCCGAGCCCGTGGCGCCCACCATCACGCACAGGCCGCGCTTGCTCATGACCACCTCCTTCAGCACCGGCGGCATGCCCAGGGCGTCGATGGTCGGCGGCGTGCTCGGGATGGTGCGCAGCACCAGGCCCACGCGGCCCTGCTGCAGAAAGGCGTTGACGCGAAAGCGCCCGATGCCCGCCGGCGAGATGGCGAAGTTGCACTCCTTGGTGCGCTCGAACTCGGCCGCCTGGCGGTCGCTCATGATGCAGCGCGCCAGCATCAGCGTGTGCGCCGGCGCCAGGGGTGGCGCGGCCACCTTGGTCACTTTGCCGTCGAGCTTGATCGCGGGCGGAAACTCGGCGGTGAGGAACAGGTCGCTGCCGCCGCGGCTGACCATCAGCCGCAGCAGGTCGTTGATGAGCTGGGTGGCCTGGTCGCGTTCCATGTCAGTCGGGGAAGTTCTCGGCCACCTTGGCCTTGCCGCGCGCTTCGGCGGCGGTGATGACGTTGCGGCGCACCAGGTCGGCCAGGTTCTGGTCGAGGGTCTGCATGCCCAGGCTGTTGCCGGTCTGGATGGCCGAGTACATCTGCGCCACCTTGGCCTCGCGGATCAGGTTGCGGATGGCATTGGTGCCCAGCATGATCTCGTGCGCTGCCACGCGCCCCGCGCCGTCGCGCGTCCTGCACAGGGTCTGCGAGATCACCGCCTGCAGCGACTCCGACAGCATGGCGCGCACCATTTCCTTTTCCGCCGCGGGGAAGACGTCGATGATGCGGTCGATGGTCTTGGCGGCGCTGGATGTGTGCAGCGTGCCGAAGACCAAGTGCCCGGTCTCGGCGGCCGTCATGGCCAGGCGAATGGTCTCCAGGTCACGCATCTCGCCCACCAGGATGGCGTCCGGGTCCTCGCGCAGCGCCGACCTGAGCGCCGCGGCGAACGACAGCGTCATGGGCCCGACCTCGCGCTGGTTGATCAGGCACTTCTTGGATTCGTGCACGAACTCGATCGGGTCCTCCACCGTCAGGATGTGGCCGTACTGGCACTCGTTGAGGTGGTTGACCATGGCCGCCAGCGTGGTGGACTTGCCCGACCCCGTGGGGCCGGTCACCAGCACCAGGCCGCGGGGTTTCAGCGCCAGGTCGCAGAAGATCTTCGGGGCGTTGAGCTGCTCGAGCGACAAAATCTTGCTCGGGATGGTGCGAAACACCGCCCCGGCGCCGCGGTACTGGTTGAAGGCATTGACCCGAAAGCGCGCCAGGCCTTCGATCTCGAAGGAGAAATCGACCTCCAGGAACTCCTCGTAGGCCTTGCGCTGGGCGTCGGTCATGATGTCGTACACCATGGCGTGCACCGCCTTGTGGTCCAGCGGCTCCACGTTGATGCGGCGCACGTCGCCATGCACGCGGATCAGGGGCGGCAGGCCCGCGGACAGGTGCAGGTCCGAGGCCTTGTTTTTCACGCTGAAGGCGAGCAATTGGGTGATGTCCACAGGGCCTCTTGAATCGTCCGGTACGCAAAGAAAATGACAAATATTATCGACACCGTCGCCGCCCGCCTGAACGAAGTGCGGGCGCGCATCGACAGCAGCTGCGCCGCGGCGGGCCGGCCCGCCGGATCCGTGGCGCTGCTGGCCGTCTCCAAGACCTTCGGGCCCGAGGCGGTGCTGGCTGCCGCGCAGGCCGGCCAGCGCGCCTTCGGCGAGAACTACCTGCAGGAGGCGGTGGACAAGATGGCCGCCCTGCAAGGCATGGCGCCCGCTCTGGCCGGCGAGCTGGTCTGGCACTGCATCGGCCCCCTCCAGAGCAACAAGACGCGGCTGGTGGCCGGGCACTTCGCCTGGGCGCACACCATCGACCGGCTGAAGATCGCCCAGCGCCTGTCCGACCAGCGGCCGCCGGGCATGCCGCCCCTCAATGTCTGCATCCAGGTCAACGTCGATGGCGGGGCCAACAAGTCCGGCGTGGCGCCCGGGGAGGCGCTGGAGCTGGCGTGCGCCGCAGCCCGCCTGCCGCGCCTGGCGCTGCGCGGCGTCATGGCCATCCCCGAGCCGCAGCAGGACTTTGCCGCGCAGCTGGCCGTGCACCAGCGCGTGCGCGCGGTATTTGACGCGATTGCCGCCTCAGGTGCCGAAGGGCTGGAGCGCTTCGACACCCTGTCGCTGGGCATGACGGGCGACCTGGAGGCCGCCGTGGCTGCCGGCAGCACCCTGGTGCGGGTCGGCAGCGGGATCTTCGGTGTGCGCGCCGTGCACGTCGGCGCGACCTGAATCGCCCAGCTGGGGGCGAAACAGAGGAGTCAGGGGCGCTTCATCTTGCAGTCGCTGCCCTGGGCCAGCTCGTTGCCTGAATACACGGCATCTGTACGAAAACCGTAGCGCGTGCCTTCCCAGCCGAGCTTGACCGCCTTGCCGTCCACTGGGGCAATGGTGTTGACCACTTGCGGCAGCAGCAGCTGGTGGTCCTCGCCGCGCATGCGCAGCGGCCCCAACGGGGTCTCGACCGTGAGGTCTTCCAGCGCACGGGCAACTTTCACCGGATCGGTGGACTGGGCCTTGTTGATGGCAGCCGCGAGAAAGCGGGGCGTCAGGTCGATGCGCGGCGCCAGGAAGTCCTTGCCGGTCTTGGCCTTGTAGGCCGCCGCCAGGGCGTCCACCCTGGGCGTATCGGCCTGGCCGGGGTGCCATTCGGCCACCCAGGTCAACTGGCCCCGCCCCGCCTGGGAGACGGCCAGTACCGTGCCGGGCACCGAGCCTGCGCTGTGGTTGAAGTAGCGCAGGTCATACCCGGCCTCGCCGGCTGCCTTGAGCAGCAGCGCCATGTCCTGTCCCCAATTGCCCGTGATCACGGAGCTCGCTCCCGAACCCTTGATCCTGGAGACATAGGGGGCAAAGTCCTTGACGCGCCCGATGGGGTGCAGTGTCTCGCCGGTGAACTGGATGTCGGGGCGCGCCAGGCTCACTAGCTCGCGGCCGTAGTGGGCCCACTGCTTACCGTGCGCGTAGTCCTGGTTCAGCAGGTACACCTTCTGGATGTCGGCCTGGCCCTTGATGTAGTTGGCGATGGCTTTCATCTTCATGGCCGTGTTGGCCTCGAACTGGAAGTGCCAGAAGCTGCACGCCTTGCCGGTCAGTTCCGGATCGATGGAGGAGTGGTTCAGCACCAGGATTTCCTTGCCCGGATTGCGCTGGTTGTGGCGCGTGGCGGCCTGCACCAGCGCGGTGACCACCGAGGACCCCGAGCCACCGGTCACGATGGCCCGGGCGCCTTGGTCGATGGCTGCCTGCAGGGCGCTCTGGCTCTCCTGGGCCGACAGCTTGCTGTCGAATTGCAGCAGCTGCAGCTGCGTGCCCTTCCACAGCCCGCCCCTGGCGTTGATGTCCTCGACCGCGTACTGCGTGTGCGTCAGCATCAGCTCTCCGACGTTGGCGAAGGGCCCGGAGAGGGGGTCGATGTAGGCGATCTTGAAAGTTTCCTGGGCGTGCGTGCTGATGGCGCACAGGGCAAGGGCGGCGGCGGCCAGCGGGCGCAGGCAGTGGGTCATGGGGCGCTTTCTTCAGGTGGATGGGAGGCAACAAGGGAGGAGGGGGCCGGCTTGCGACGCGCCTTGCGCAGGCCCAGGACGCGCCAGGCCAGCTCGGACAGCTCGCGCACCACTTCGGCGGGCGACAGGCGCCCATCGGGCCGGTACCAGTGGTAGAGGAAGCCCGGCAGGCTGCAGGCGGCCATGGCCGTCAGGCGGGTTTCCTTGAAGTCGAGCATCCCGTCCGCGCGGGCCTGCTCCATCAGCGCGCACATGCGGTCATAGAAATGGTTGGCCAGCTTCTTTTGCATGGCCAGGAATTCGGGCCGGAACACCTGCGGCTCGCGGTAGGGGAAGAAGGCCGCCGGGTGGTGCTCGATGGTGGCGCGAATCAGCCGCTCGACGCCCTCGGTGACCTTGAGGTGCGCCGGGCGGGCGTCGTCCTCGGGGAAGTCCATGGCGGTGAAGCAGGCCACGGCGGGGCGCCAGCACAGCGTCTCGAAGATTTCCTGCTTGTTGCGGAAGTAGTAATAGACGTAGGGCTTGCTCACCCCGAGCGCCTGGACGATCTGCTCCATGGTCGTGAGGGCGTAGCCCTGGGCGTCGAACAAGGTCTCGGCCGCCGCCAGGATGCGCTCGCGCTTTTCGTCGGTGGTGGCGGTGCTGGCGCGCTGCCGGCCCCGTGCCTGCACCGGAGATTTCTCCCAGAAGGGAGTGGCTCTCGAAGCCGTTGTCGCCTTTGTTCTACCCATTGGTAGTATTTTTCTACTGAGCGGTATACATTGGCAAGACGGTGCCTGGCCGCTGTCCTCATGGCAAACCCTCGGAAGGCGCCGCGAAACAACGATTTCTGACACACAGGAGACAGTTCATGGATCGCACCGCAGATCGCCAGCCCCTGCACGAACACCTGCGCCGCCACGCCCGGACCATGCCCGGCGCCACCGCCGTGCGCTGGTACGGCCGCGCCATCACCTGGGCCGAGCTGGACGCCGCCAGTGATGCCTTTGCCGCGCGGCTGCAGGCGCTGGGCGTGCACAAGGGCGAGCCGGTGGCGCTGTTCATGAACAACTGTCCGCAGTACCTGATGGCGCACTACGGCATCCAGAAGATTGGCGCCATCGTCTGCCCCTGCGGGCCGCTGAACAAGGAGCACGAGCTGCAGTACCAGCTCGCCGACCTGGGCGCGCGCGTGCTGGTCGCCGCCGACGGCCTGCTGCCGGTGGTGGACCAGGTGCGCGCGCAGACGCAGCTCGAGCACGTCTTCGTCGTGCGCTACGCCGATCTGCTGCCCGAGACCCCCAGCCTGCCCCTGCCGCCCGAGCTGCTGGCCGGGCGCGCCGCCGCCACGGCCCCGCTGCCCGCCGGGTGCGAGGACTTCCTGGCCGTGGCGCGCGGCGGCGGCGTGCCCGCGCCGGTGGCGCTGGAGCTGGACGACGTGGCGCTGATGACCTACACGTCCGGCACCACCGGCCTGCCCAAGGGCGCGATGCTGAGTTACGGCAACGCGCTGTACAAGACCGAGGCGGCGGCGCAGTGCAACGGCGTGCAGGCGGGCGACGTGTTGCTGGCCGTGGCGCCGCTCTACCACATCGCCGGCATGGTCATGGGCGTGAACCTGCCGGTGCTGACCGGCGCGCCCCTGGTGCTGCTGCACCGCTTCGACCTCGAGGGCGTGGCCCAGGCGCTGGAGCGCGAACGCGTCACCTGGTGGTACAGCATCGCGCCCATGAATGGCGCGCTGATGCAGCTGCCCGGCGCGCGCGAGCGCGACTGGAGCGCCCTGGTGCGCAACCCGGTGACGAGTTTCGGCTTCGCCTGGACCGAGGAGCTGGCGCGCCAGTGGCAGGCCTTTGCGCCCAACTGCATCAGCCATGAGGCCGCCTATGGCCTGAGCGAAACGCACACCGTGGACACCGCCATGCCGCACGGCGCCATCCGCTGGGGCACGCAGGGCCGCGCCGTGACCGGCAACGAGATTCGCATCATCGACCCGGCCACGGGCGAGACGCTGCCCGCCGGCCAGACCGGCGAGATCGTGGTGCGCGGGCCGGGCAACTTCAAAGGCTACTGGAAGCGCCCCGACGCCACGGCGCAGACCCTGCGCGACGGCTGGGTGCACACCGGCGACATGGGCCAGCTCGATGCCGAGGGCTACCTCACCTTCCTGGGGCGTTTCAAGGAAATGATCAAGGTCTCGGGCTACAGCGTCTTCCCCGAAGAGGTCGAGGCCATCCTGAACAAGCACCCCGCCGTGGCGCAATCGGCGGTGATCGGCGTGCCCGACGCGGCCAAGGGCGAGGTGGTGCGCGCCTTTGTCGTGCCGCGCGCCGGGCAGACGCTGCAGGAGGCGGACTTCATCGCCTGGTGCCGCGAGCACATGGCGCCCTACAAGGCGCCGCGCGAGGTGCGCGTGGTGGACGCCCTGCCGGCCACCGGGGCGGGCAAGGTGCTGCGGCGATTGCTCAAGGACGCAGCCTGAGGCGCCCTGTCTCCCTCTCCCTCTTGGGGGAGAGGGTAGGGGTGAGGGGGTGATTCAAGCGCAACGCCCATTTTTGGCCCCCTGACCCCAGCCCTCTCCTGCACGCGGGAGAAGGTGAAAAAGCCTGCAAACCCAGGCCGTGCAAGCGCCATCAGCTATCAAATTTGAATTTCACTGACCCATGTTCGAAAAAATCCTGATCGCCAACCGGGGCGAGGTGGCGATCCGCATTGCCCGCGCCCTGCAGGAGCTGGGCGTCGCCAGCCTGGCCGTCTTTGCCGAGGACGACGCCCACGCCGCGCACGTGCAGGCAGCCGACGCCGCCGTGGCCCTGCCTGCCAGCGGCCCGGCCGCCTACCTCGATGGCGCGCAGCTCATCGCCATCGCCCGCGCGCATGGCTGTGACGCCATCCACCCCGGCTATGGCTTTCTGAGCGAGCGCGCCGATTTCGCCCAGGCCTGCCAGGATGCTGGCCTGCGCTTCATCGGCCCGACGCCGGCGCAGCTGGCGCTGTTCGGCGACAAGGCGCGCTCGCGCGAGCTGGCGCAGCAGCACAGCGTGCCCGTCATGCCGGGCAGCGGCGGCGCGGTCAGCCTGGAGCAGGCGCGCGAATTCTTCAGCGCCCAGGGCGGCGCCGGCGTCATGCTCAAGGCCGTGGGCGGCGGCGGCGGGCGCGGGATGCGCGCCGTGCGCAGCCTGGCCGAGCTGGAGGATGCCTACGCGCGCTGCCAGCGCGAGGCGCGCGCCGCCTTTGGCGTCGAGGGCGTCTATGTCGAGCGCTTGATGGAAGGCGCGCGCCATATCGAAGTGCAGGTGCTGGCCGACGGCCACGAGGCCATTGCCCTGGGCGAGCGCGAATGCACGCTGCAGCGGCGCTTCCAGAAGCTGGTGGAGATTGCGCCCAGCCCTTCGCTCACGCCGGCGCTGCGCGCGCAACTGCAGGGCGCTGCGCTGACCCTGGCGCGCGCCGTGGCCTACGAAGGCCTGGGCACCTTCGAGTTCCTGGTGGACTTGCGCAGCGAGGACTTGCACTTCGTCTTCATCGAGACCAACGCCCGGCTGCAGGTCGAGCACACCATCACCGAGGAGGTCACCGGCATCGACCTGGTGCAGGCCCAGGTGCGCCTGGCCGCCGGCGCCCGGCTGGCCGGGCTGGGGCTGGGGCTGGACGCTGCCGCCCCGCCCCCCGTGCGCGGCTGCGCCATCCAGTGGCGCATCAATGCCGAGACGCTGGATGCCCAGGGCAACGCCGTGCCCGGCAGTGGCCGGCTGGTGCGCTTCGAGCTGCCCGGCGGCCCCGGCGTGCGTGTCGATAGCCACGGCCAGGCCGGCAGCGCGCCCTCGCCGCACTACGACACGCTGCTGGCCAAGCTGATCGTGACCGCCCCGGATGGCTTCGAGGCGGCGCTGCGCCGCTCGCAGCGCGCGCTGGCCGAGTTCCACATCGACGGCCTGGCGACCAACCTGACGCTGCTGCGCGCCCTGGCCGAGCGGCCCGAGATGCGCAGCCAGCTGGTGCACACGCGCTGGCTGGAAGGCGTGCTGCCGGACCTGCTGGAAGAAGCAAAAACCATAGCTGAGAGCCTTTACCCAGCAAGGGCTGAAGGCCAAAATCATTCAAACCCTTCCGCTGCCGCCGAGAGCGTGCCAGAGGCTCCCGAGGGCGCCCTGCGCGCGCCCATGCCGGCACGCCTGGTGCAGTGCAGCGTGGCCGAGGGCGAGTGGGTCGCCGCCGGCGCCGAGCTGGCCCTGCTCGAAGCCATGAAGATGGAGCATGTGCTGGCCGCGCCGCACGCGGGCCGCCTGCGCCAGTGGCTGGTGGCGCCGGGCACGCAGCTGGTGCCGGGCCAGGCCATCGTGCTGCTCGACGCGGCAGATGACGCTCCGGGCGAGGCTGCCAACGGCCCGGCCACGCAGCACGACCCGGACCAGATCCGCGCCGATCTGCAGCGCGTCATCGAGCGCCATGCGCAGACGCTGGACGCCGCCCGGCCCGAGGCCATGGCGCGCCGCCACGCGCGCGGCAGCCGCAGCGCACGCGAGAACATCGCCGACCTGTGCGATGCTGGCAGCTTCATCGAATACGGCCAGCTGGCCGTGGCTGCGCAGACGCGCCGGCGCAGCATGGAAGACCTGATCGCCAACACACCCGCCGACGGCATGGTCACCGGCATCGGCAGCGTCAACGGCGCGCACTGCGAGAGCGAGGAGCAGGCCCGCACTGTGGTCATGGCCTACGACGCCACGGTGCTGGCCGGCACGCAAGGCATGCGCAACCACGCCAAGACCGACCGCATGCTGGGCATCGCCCTGGATCAGCAGCTGCCCGTGGTGCTGTTTGCCGAAGGCGGCGGCGGGCGGCCGGGCGACACCGATATGGCCATCGTCGCCGGCCTGCACGTGCACACCTTTGCCGCCTACGCCGCCCTGTCCGGCCAAGTGCCGGTGGTCGGCATCGCGCACGGGCGCTGCTTTGCCGGCAATGCGGCGCTCTTGGGTTGCTCGGACGTCATCATCGCCACGCGCGCGAGCAACATCGGCATGGGCGGCCCGGCCATGATCGAGGGCGGCGGCCTGGGCGTGTTCCGGCCCGAAGACATCGGCCCGAGCGGCGTGCAGCACGAGAGCGGCGTGATCGACCTGCTGGTGGAAGATGAGCGGGAAGCCGTGGCGGCGGCGCGGCACTACCTGTCGTTCTTCCAGGGCCGGGCGCGCCAGTGGAGCGCGCCCGATCAGCGCGCCCTGCGCGCCGTGGTGCCGGAAAACCGCCTGCGCGTCTATGACACGCGCGCCGCCATGACAGGTCTGGTGGACGAGGGCAGCCTCTTGCCGCTGCGCACCGGCTTTGGCGTCGGCATCCACACGGCCCTGGCGCGCATCGAGGGCCGGCCAGTGGGCCTGCTGGCCAGCAACCCGGGGCACCTGGGCGGCGCCATCGACGCGCCGGCAGCCGACAAGGCGGCGCGCTTCATGCAGTTGTGCAATGCCCACGGACTGCCCATCGTCAGCCTGATCGACACGCCCGGCTTCATGGTCGGGCCGGAGGTCGAGCGCACCGCCCAGGTGCGCCGCGTCAGCCGCCTGTTCGTTGCCGCCGCCAGCCTGCGCGTGCCGTTCTTTGCCGTGGTGCTGCGCAAGGCCTATGGCCTGGGGGCCATGGGCATGGCGGCGGGCGGGCTGCACGCGCCGGTGTTCACCGTCTCCTGGCCGACGGGCGAATTCGGCGCCATGGGGCTGGAAGGGGCGGTGCGCCTGGGCTTTCGCAAGGAGCTGGAGGCCGTGGCCGAAGGGGCCGAGCGCGATGCGCTGTTTCGCAAGCTGCTGGCGCGCCAGTACGCCCACGGCGAGGCCATGCACCTGGCCAGCACGCTGGAGATCGACGCCGTGATCGACCCCGCCGAGACCCGCGCCTGGCTCGCGCGCGGCCTGGCCTCGGCGCAGCTGCGCCCGGGCCGCGCGCGCTTCGTGGATACCTGGTAGGCCGGTGGTAAGCTGCCCCGCCTTGGCGCTGCGGCGCCTGCCATCTTTGGAGAAAACCACACCATGCCCGGACTGCTTCCCGATATCGACCCTGATGGACTACTGGAGTTTTCCGTCGTCTATACCGACCGCGCGCTCAACCACATGTCCCAGCGCTTCGTCGGCGTCATGCAGGACATCCTGGCGACGCTGAAAGAGGTCTATCACGCCCACACCGCCGTGCTGGTGCCGGGCAGCGGCACCTTCGGCATGGAGGCCGTGGCGCGCCAGTTCGCCAACCGGGAAAAGGTGCTGATCGTGCGCAATGGCTGGTTCAGCTACCGCTGGACGCAGATTTTTGACGCCGACGCCGGCCTGGGCGGCGGCTCCGTGGTCTGCAAGGCGCGCCAGCAGGAGGGCGGCAGCCAGGCGCCCTGGGCGCCCTGCCCGGCGGACGAGGTGGCCGCCGCCATCCGCGCGGAAAAGCCCAAGGTGGTCTTCGCCCCGCATGTGGAGACGGCCAGCGGCATCATCCTGCCCGATGACTATCTGCGCACCGTGGGCGAGGCCGCGCACGAGGTCGGCGCGCTGTTCGTGCTCGACTGCGTGGCCTCGGGCGCCATGTGGGTGGACATGCAGGCCACGGGCGTCGATGTGCTGATCAGCGCGCCGCAAAAGGGCTGGAGCGGCTCGCC
The DNA here is from genome assembly GCF_032059615.1 of Melaminivora sp. Taxonomy (NCBI): domain Bacteria; kingdom Pseudomonadati; phylum Pseudomonadota; class Betaproteobacteria; order Burkholderiales; family Comamonadaceae; genus Melaminivora; species Melaminivora sp. The sequence continues at coordinate 28,419 of NZ_DAMCAM010000015.1, forward strand.
GTGCTGCGCCATGGTCATGCTGTCCAAGCGCGCGCGGGACGCCATCGAGGGCACGCAAAGCTCCAGTTTTTCGTGCGACCTGAAAAAATGGATGCAGATTGCCGAGGGCTACGAAAAAGGCCAGCACGCCTACCACACCACCATGCCTACCGACGCGCTGGTGCTCTTGCGCGACGTCATGCTGGAGACACGCGCCTATGGCTTCGAGCGCGTGCGCGCCGAGCAGATTGAGCTGGGCGAGAAGGTGCGCGAGCTGCTCGAATCGCGCGGCTTCCCGAGCGTCGCCGCCGAGGGCTGGAAGGCGCCGGGCGTGGTTGTGAGCTACACCACCGACCCGGGCATCCAGAGCGGCAAGAAGTTCCTCGAAGTCGGCCTGCAGACCGCCGCCGGCGTGCCGCTGCAGTGCGGCGAGGGGCCGGACTTCCAGACCTTCCGCATCGGCCTATTCGGGCTGGAGAAGTGGCACAACGTCGAGCGCACCGTGGGCCACCTGCGCGCCGCGCTGGACCAGATAGGCGCCCAGCAGGCGGCCTGACCGCACGCGCCTGCCGGCCCGCCTCCTACAGCCGCCCCATGGACGGTGCGGGCGGCGCCGGCCTATGCTTGCGGCCATGCCCGTGCCACCTCCGGAGCCGCAGGCCGGCGAGCCGCCCCTGACCTCCGCCGTCCCCTTGAGTCACGCGCGCCAGCTCGCGCGCGCCAAGCGCCAGGCGACGGGCCTGCTGGTGCTGGTGGTGCTGGTCTTTGTCGCCACCCACTTCCTGCCGCCCAGCCTGGGGGTGAGCTGCCTGCGCGCCGTGGCCGAGGCGGCCACCGTGGGGGCCCTGGCCGACTGGTTCGCCGTCTCGGCGCTGTTTCGGCGCATTCCGCTGCCGCTGGTGCAGCGCCACACCGACATCATCGCGCGCAACAAGGACCGCATCGGTGGCAACCTGGCGGCCTTCGTGCGCGACAAGTTCCTCGACGCGCCCTCGCTGGTGGCGCTGATCCGCCGCCACGACCCGGCCGACATGCTGGCGCAGTGGCTCACCGCTCCGGCCAATGCCCAGCTACTCGGGCGCCAGGTGGCGCGGCTGGCGCTCACGGCGCTGGAGACGGTGGAGGACGCGCGCATCCAGGCCTTTCTCGCACGCGCGGCGCGGGCGCTGGTGGGGCAGCTGGACATCTCGCGCTCCATGGCCTCGGCACTGGCCGCGCTCACGCACGAGGGCCGGCACCAGAGCCTGCTCGACGCCCTGCTGGCGCGCCTGGGCGAGACGGTGCGCAATCCCGAGACGCGCGCCTTCATCGCCGAGACGCTGGTGCACTGGCTGCGCCGCGAGCACCCGCTCAAGCAGAAGATGCTGCCCACCGAGTGGCTGACCGGCAAGGGTGCGGACGCCATCACGCACGCGGTGGAGGCGCTGCTCAAGACCGTGGCCGAGGACCGCGACCACGAACTGCGCGAGGCGCTGGACGCGGCCGTGGCCCGGCTGATCGAGCGCCTGCAGACCGACCCCGACTGGGCGCGCCGCAGCGAGGAGGTGCGCCGCTACCTGCAGAACGACGAAGTCCTGGGGCGCTACGTGCGCCACCTGTGGCAGGACGTGCGGCGCAAGCTGCGCGACGACCTGATGAACGAGGACTCGCGCCTGGCCCAGCGCGTGGCCGGCATGGGCCGCTGGCTGGGCCGCTCGCTCGCCCACGACCCGGCGCTGCGCGTGCGGCTGAACGTGCGGCTGGAGCTGTGGGCCGCCACCTTCGCCCCCGACGTGGCGCAGTCGGTGGCCGAGCACATCCACGCCACCGTGCAGCGCTGGGATGCCCAGGAGACGGCGCGCCTGGTCGAGCTGCACATCGGCCCGGATCTGCAGTACATCCGCATCAACGGCACGGTGGTGGGCGGGCTGATCGGCCTGGTGCTGTTCGGCGTCTCGCATGCCGGCGCGCTGTGGGCGCTGCTGGCGCGCCCGGGCTGAGCCCGGGGCGGCGCGCCAGGCCCCGCCGTCAGCCGGCGGGCAGCACGCTCGCCAGCAGCGCGCGCACGCCGTCCCACAGGATCTCCACGCCCACGCACAGCAGCATGAAGGCCATGAGCCGCAGGAACACGATCTGCCCGGTCTCGCCCAGCCGGCGCAGCAGGCGGCCGGCGTAGCGGAAGGTGAGGGCCACCAGCAGCCCCAGCAGCGCAGTGGCCACCAGCCCGCCCGTCATGTTGGCCACGGTGGTCGGCAGGCTGCTGCGCGTGTGCAGGCTGGCGCCGATGGCGATCGACACGGCGATCGAGCCGGGTCCGCAGGTCAGCGGGAAAGTGAGGGGGTAGAAGGCCTTGATGTGCGCCTTTTCCTCGCTGATCGACAGCGCCATGCTGGCTGTTTCCTCGCTGGCCACCTGCTGGGCATGCAGCATGCGCCAGGCGATGGAGGCGACGATCATGCCGCCGGCGATGCGTACCACCGGCAGCGAGACGCCAAAGATGTGCAGCACGTAGGAACCCAGCAGCATGGTGCCGGCCAGCAGCAGTGCCACGTTCTTGCCCACGCGGCGCGCCAGCTGGGCACGGCTCTGGTCGCTCAGGCCGCGCGTCAGGTCCACGAAGATCGGCGCCGAAGCCAGCGGGTTGATGATGGGCAGCACCCCGGCCAGCACGAACAGCACGCTGCGGGCGAAGGCGGCCAGCAGATCGAGCGCGGAAAGTTCCATGGGAAAAGGCTGCAGGCGAAGAGGTTCAGGGCGCCAACGGGGTGCCGGGGGCGCAAATCATAGGCGGACAGCAGCGCCTTTTCGTCGAGACGCTGCTGCCGGAAGGGGCAGTGCCGGTCAGAAGCGGAAGTCCAGCGTCTGCGGCGAGCCGCCCACCCGCACCGTGCGGGAGTGACTCTGGCCGGCGCCCTGCACCTGCACCTGGTAGTTGCCGGCGGGCAGCTGCAGCAGGCAGACCGGACCGGCGGCGGTGAACGACAGGGCTTCGCCCTGGCCGCCCTGCGGGCTGATGCGCACCTGGACGTTGGCCTCGTAGGCGCCGTCGGCACGCGCGAACAGCAGCGACAGCGGATGGTCCTTCATGGCCGCGCGCATGGCATCGGACTCGTCGCTGCCGATCCCGCCGCACTGGTAGCGCAGCGAGCCCTGGCCCTGCACGGCCGGCATGCGCGCCTGTGCGCCGGACTGCGTGGAGGAGGCGGGCGCGGCGGCCGCACCGCCTTGCTGGGCCAGCGCCGGGCCGCTGGCCAGGGTCAGAGCGGCGGCGGCCAGCGGGGTGAACAGGCGGGACAGGGCGGGCAGGGCGGGCAGGGCGGGCATGGCAGGGCTCCTTGGTCGTGCATACGCAAAGAAGGCCATGCTCGCGCGGGACCGCGACGGCGGGTGTCGGAGCAGGGCGCACCCGGGTGTGGGGCGAGCGTTGCCGCAGCCGGCTCGGATCAACGACCGATGTGGCAAATTTTGTAGCAAGATGTCGTTGACTGGCGCCGGTTTCAAGGGTTTTTGCTAGAACCTTGGCAAATCCGGATGCGCCAGCTTGCCCCCGCGCACCAGCATCTTGCCGTACTCGGCGCAGCGGTTGAGCGTGGGAATGACCTTGCCCGGATTGAGCAGCCCGGCCGGATCGAACGCGGCCTTCAGGGCGAACATCTGGGCGTTCTCCTCGGTCGTGAACTGGGTGCACATGCTGTTCAGTTTCTCCACCCCCACGCCATGCTCGCCCGTGATGGTGCCGCCCATGGCAACGCTGGTCTCCAGGATGTCGGCGCCGAACAGCTCGCAGCGGCGCAGCTGGTCGGGGTCGTTGGCATCGAACAGGATGAGCGGGTGCAGGTTGCCGTCGCCGGCGTGAAAGACGTTGCAACAGCGCAGTCCGTATTTCTTCTCCATCTCCTGGATGGCCAGCAGGATGTCCGCCAGGCGCTTTCTCGGAATGGTCGAGTCCATGCACATGTAGTCCGGGCTGATGCGGCCGCTGGCCGGAAAGGCGTTCTTGCGCCCGCTCCAGAAGCGCGCGCGCTCCTGCTCGTCGCGGCTCACGGCGATCGCCGTGGCGCCGGCGGCGGTCAGCACCTGGCTCATGTGGGCGATCTCTTCCTCGACCTCTTCAGGCGTGCCGTCGCTCTCGCACAACAGGATGGCCTCGGCCGAGAGGTCGTAGCCGGCATGCACGAAATCCTCCACGGCGGCAGTCATGGGCTTGTCCATCATCTCCAGGCCGGCGGGGATGATGCCGGCGGCGATCACCGCGGCCACGGCGTCCCCGGCCTTTCGCACGTCGTCGAAGCTGGCCATGATGCAGCGCGCCAGCTGCGGGCGCGGGATCAGGCGCACCGTCACCTCCAGCGCCACGGCCAGCATGCCCTCGCTGCCGATCACGGCGGCCAACAGGTCAAAGCCGGGCGTGTCCAGGGCCCCGCTGCCCAGGGTCACCGGCTCACCGTCTGCGGTGTAGCCACGCACGGCCAGCACGTTGTGCACCGTCAGGCCGTACTTCAGGCAGTGCACGCCGCCCGAGTTCTCGGCCACGTTGCCGCCGATGGTGCAGGCGATCTGGCTGCTCGGGTCGGGCGCGTAGTACAGGCCGAAGGGCGCGGCCGCCTCGCTGATGGCCAGGTTGCGCACGCCGCATTGCACGCGCGCCGTGCGGCTGGCGGCGTCCACGTCCAGGATGCGGTTGAACTTGGCCAGTGACAGCGTCACTCCCATGGGATGGGGCATGGCGCCGCCCGACAGGCCCGTGCCGGCGCCGCGCGCCACCACCGGCACCTGCAGCCGGTGGCAGGTCCTGAGCACGGCCTGCACCTCGCCTTCCGTCTCGGGCAGGCAGACCACCAGCGGGCGCTGGCGATAGGCCGTCAGGCCATCGCACTCGTAGGGCGTGGTGTCCTCGGCGTGCCACAGCAGGGCGTGCGCGGGCAGGCAGGCCGACAGCGCCTGGACGACTTCCTGCTGGCGCGCGGCGCGTTCGGCAGGGGTGGGCAGGGGTGGGGTGGAGGCAGGGCTGGACATGGAGTGACTGTAGGCGAGCGCGTGCGGGGGCGGCGTGAGTTTTCTTGCAGCAGGGCGTGAAGCGGCCGCGCGGCCCTCAGGGCCCGGCCCGGGCCATGGCTCAGGCCATGGCGTGCCTGAGCCACTGGGCGAAGGCCGAGCACTCCCAGCGGTCCATGGTGCCGGTGCGCCAGCACAGGTAGTGCGCGTGCGGGCTGGGCGCGTCGATGTCGAACAGCCGCACCAGGGTGCCCTGCTCCAGCCAGGGCATGCCCAGCTTCAGGCGCACCAGGGCCACGCCCATGCCGGCGGCGGCCGCATCACACATCAGCCCCACGTCGTTGAATTGCGAGCCCTCGGCCGGGGCCGGCCAGTTCAGGCCGCAGGCGTCGAACCAGCTCCTCCAGGGCTCCAGCGGGCTCCTGAGCAGGGGCACTTCGGCCAGGTCCTCGGGCCGCTCGAAGGGGCCGTGCTCGCGCACGAAGGCGGGCGAGGCCAGCGGCGTGACGATGTCGCGCGCGATCTCCACGTGCTCCATATCGGCGTAGTGGCCGGGCCCGAAGCGCACCACCAGGTCGGCGTCCTCGGCCACCACGTCCAGCAGCGGAATGGACACCTGCAGTGCCAGGTCGATCTCGGGGTAGGCCTCGGTGAACTGGCGCAGGCGCGGGATCAGGATGGAGCGCGCAAAGGTCGGCGTCACCGCGATCTTCAAGCGGCGCTTGGCCGGGTTGGCCGCCGCGCCCGGAAAGCGCTGCAGCGCGGTGAGCCCCTCGCGCACGTGGGCCAGGTAGGCGCTGCCATCGGTGGTGAGGGAAAAATCCGCCCGGCCAAACAGCCGCGTGCCCAGGATCTGCTCGAGCTGCTTGACGCGGTGGCTCACGGCGCTGGGCGTCACGCACAGCTCGTCGGCGGTCTGCGTGACGCTGCGCAGGCGCGCCAGCGCCTCGAAGGTCAGCAGGCACTGGATGGGCGGGATGCGCCGCAGGCCGGCGCCGTCCGGGGCGGCCATGGCGGGCTTGTCCTTCAACGGAACACGACGGTCTTGTGCCCGTTGAGCAGCACGCGGTGCTCGCTGTGCCACTTGACGGCGCGTGCCAGCACCAGGCTTTCGGTGTCGCGGCCGCGCGCCGTCAGGTCCTCCACCGTGTCGGTGTGGTCGGCACGGGTCACGTCCTGCTCGATGATCGGGCCTTCGTCGAGGTCGGCGGTGACGTAGTGGGCGGTGGCGCCAATCAATTTGACGCCCCGGTCGTGCGCCTGGTAGTAGGGCTTGGCACCCTTGAAGCTGGGCAGGAAGCTGTGGTGGATGTTGATGGCGCGACCGGCCAGTTTTGTGCACAGGTCGTCCGACAGGATCTGCATGTAGCGTGCCAGCACCACGAGCTCGGCTCCCTCCTGCTGGATGATCTCGTACTGCCGCGCCTCGGCCTGGGCCTTGGTGGCCGCCGTGACCGGGATGTGGTGGAACGGGATGTCGTAGCTGGCCGCGAGCTGGTAGAAGTCGCGGTGGTTGCTGATGATGGCCGCCACCCGGATGGGCAGCAGGCCGCTTTTCACGCGAAACAGCAGGTCGTTGAGGCAGTGGCCCTCGCGGCTGACCAGGAGCACGGTCTTCATGGGCTCGCTGGCCACGTGCAGGCCGGCGCGCATCTGGTGGCCGGCGGCGAATTCCTGCAGGTGCGCGCGCAGCGTGGCCGCGTCGTGGTCGGCACAGGCGAACTGCACACGCATGAAGAACAGGCCGGTGGCGTGGTCGTTGTACTGCGCGGCTTCCTCGATGTTGCCGCCGTGCTGCAGCAGGAAACCCGACACGGCGTGGACCAACCCCAGCCGGTCGGGGCAGGACAAGGTCAGAATATAGGTTTGGCTCATGGTTGCGAATTGTCGCAGCAGGGCCCATGGGCTGCAGCAGCAATGGACATCCACTCTCCGGGGCGCGGGCCCCGCATGACGCCGGCCTGGGGCCTGGCCATCTACCTGGGCGTGGGCGCGGCCTGGGTCGTCCTGGGCGACCTGGCCATCGAGCACTGGCTGCAGGGCAGCACGCAGCTGTCGCACTGGCACGCCCTCAAGGGCTGGCTATTCGTGCTGCTGTCGGGGCTGTTCGCCTGGTGGCTGCTGCTGCGCATGCGCCGCGCCGAGCGGCTGCGCGGCGCGCTGGCGCTGGAGATGGCGCAGATCGCGCGGCACGCGCCCGCCGGCATCGCCCGCGTGGACGCGCGCAGCCTGCGCCTGCTTTGGGCCAATGAGCGGCTGTGCCAATGGCTCGCGCTGGATGCCCGCGAGGCGCAAGGGCGCCCTTTCCACGAGCTCATCGTGGCGCCGGACGGCCCGTTCGCCGCCGGGCAGCTCGAGAGCCTGCTGGCCGGGCGCATCGACCATTACCAGGGCGAACGCCTGTGCGTGCGTGCCGATGGCGGCATGCCCCTGCCCGTGCTGTGCAACGTGAGCCACGTGCCGGCCATCGACGGCGCGCCCGACTACCTGGTGTGCGTGGTGCAGGACATGAGCGAGATCGGCGCGGCGCGGGCCGCGCTCGCGCACAGCCAGCATGTGCTGAGCCTGGCGCTGGAGGGCAGCGGCAGCGGCCTGTGGGACTGGGACCTGGCGCAGCACCGTGCCACCTATTCGCCCGGCCTGCTGCGCCTGTTGCGCAGGCACGAGCCCGAGAGGCGCACCATGGGCCCGTCGATGCTGCTGGCGCGCGTGCACTCGGGCGACCGCGAGCGCCTGCAGCGCGCGGTCGAGCACGCGATCTCCAGCGGCGCGCCCTTCGACGAGAAGGTCCTGCTCAAGCGCTTTGACGGCAGCTACTGCTGGTTCCATGCGCGCGGCCAGCGCCACCTGGACGCCCACGGCCAGCCCGAGCGGTTCTCGGGCATCCTCACCGACCTGAGCGACCGGCGCGAGGCCGAGGAGCGCCAGCGCCTGGCAGCCACCGTGGTGGACAACACCGTCGAGGGCGTGGTGGTGACCGACGCACAGGCGCGCATCCTGTCGGTGAACGCCGCCGTCACGCGGGTGCTGGGCTACACCGAGGACGAGCTGCTCGGGCGCACGCCGCGCGTGTTCAAGTCCAACCGGCACGACAAGGCCTTCTACGACGCCATGTGGGACAGCATGGCGCGCACCGGCCACTGGAAGGGCGAGATCTGGAACCGGCGCAAGAGCGGCGAGGTCTTTCCCGAGCGCATGTCGCTGTCGGCCGTGCACGACGCCCAGGGCGAGGTCACGCACTACGTCTGCATCTTCACCGACATCACCGAGGAAAAGGCGCAGCGCGAGAAGCTGGAGTTCCTGGCCCACTGCGATCCGCTCACGGGGCTGGCCAACCGCCAGTGGTTCGGCCGGCAACTGGAGGACGTGCTGCGCCAGGCGAAGCTGGCGGGCGAGCAGTTCGCCGTGCTGCTGCTGAACCTGGACCGCTTCAAGAACGTCAACGACAGCTACGGGCATGCCGTGGGCGACGAGGTGCTCAAGCACATCGTGCAGCAGGTGCGCGGCGCGCTGCGCCCGGACGACCTGATCGGGCGCCTGGCGGGCGACGAGATCGCCGTGGTGGTGCGCCATCTGGGCCATGCCGGCGGTGCTGCCGCCGTGGCGCGCAACCTGATCGACGCCGTGGCCCGGCCCTGGTGCTCGCCCGAGGGCATCACCGTCACGGTGGGGGTCAGCGTGGGCATCTGCATGTACCCCGAGCACGCGGACACGCCGCTGCTGCTGCTGCAGGGCGCGCACGCGGCTGTCTATGGCGCCAAGGAGCGCGGGCGCGGGGTGTACTGCTTCTTCTCGGCCGAGATGACCCACGGCGCGCGCGAGCGCCTGGAGCTGGAGGCTCGCCTGCGCACGGCGCTTGCCCAGGGCCACATGCGTCTGTACTACCAGCCGCAGGTGGAAATTGCCACCGGCCGCATCGTCGGCGCAGAGGCGCTGGTGCGCTGGCTCGACCCCGAGCGCGGCTTGATCGCGCCGGGGCAGTTCATCGCCGTGGCCGAGATCTCGGGCCTGATCGCCACGCTGGGCGAGTGGGTGCTGCACGAGGCCTGCCGGCAGGCCCAGCGCTGGCGCAGCGCCGGCCTGCCCGAGCTGCGCATCGCCGTCAACGTCGCACCGCGCCAGTTCCAGCTGCACGACGTGGCCGAGTGCGCGGCGCTGGCGCTGGCGGCCAGCGGCCTGCCGGCGCACCTGCTGGAGCTGGAGCTGACCGAGTCCGCCCTGGCCGAGCAGCCCGAGCAGACGCGCCGCACGCTGCAGCGCCTGCACGAGCTGGGCGTGCACATCGCCGTGGACGACTTCGGCACCGGCTATTCGTCGCTGGCGCACCTCAAGCGCTTTCCCATCGACGTGCTCAAGATCGATCGCAGCTTCCTGCGCGACGTGCCGGACAGCGCCGACGACTCGGCCATCAGCGCCGCGGTCATCGCCATGGGCCACAGCCTGGGCCTGCAGGTGCTGGCCGAGGGGGTGGAGACACCCGGGCAGCTGGCCTTCCTGCAGGAGCGCGGCTGCGACCTGTACCAGGGCTATCTGTGCAGCCCGCCCGTTCCGGCCGATGATTTCGCGCGCCTGCTGCGCGCCCGCTCCGCGCAGGCCGGGCACGGGCAGCCGTTGCAGGCCGGTGCCGGCGCACACAGCCCCCTGCCGTAGCTCCACGGCGCCAAGGCGCAACAAAAAGTAAATGGGCTTGCCTGACTTTTCCGCAGCCCAAAACCGCGTTTGCGCCTCCGTGGGCAAGGGCGGGGTGCTACAGGAATGGAAGAGCCCGTAGGCGCACGCGGTGACGGGGTTTGATACGGGTCCAGGGCCGCTTCGCGGCTACGGTGTACAACCACGGGCCTTCGCCGCAGCCCCGCCTGCGGCGCGCCTTTTTCTCCCTCCCATACGAACGAATACCACACGCCATGCAACGCGAACCGACCGACCTCGCCCCCAGCCTGCCCGAACAGCCCATCAGCCTGGATGTGCTGCGCGAGAAGTATCTCAAGCAGGGCGAGGACGGAGCCGAGGCCCTGTTCGCGCGCGTGGCGCGGGCGCTCGCCTCGGTGGAAAAGCCCGAGCTGCGCGAGAAGTTCGAGGCACGCTTCCTGGACAACCTGCGCGCCGGCGCCATCGGCGCGGGCCGCATCATGAGCGCCGCCGGCACTGACATCCAGGCCACCCTCATCAACTGTTTCGTGCAGCCCGTGGGCGACTGCATCCAGGGGGTCGATGACGGGGGCTATCCCGGCATCTACGAGGCCCTGCGCGAGGCTGCCGAGACCATGCGCCGCGGCGGCGGCGTGGGCTATGACTTCTCGCGCATCCGCCCGCGCGGCGCGCTGGTCAAGGGCACGCACTCCATGGCCTCGGGGCCATGCAGCTACATCAACGTCTTCGACCAGTCGTGCTCGACGGTGGAGAGCGCCGGCGCGCGGCGCGGTGCCCAGATGGGCGTGCTGCGCATCGACCACCCGGACGTGCTCGACTTCATCACCGCCAAGAGGACACCCGGGCGCTGGAACAACTTCAACGTCTCGGTGGGCGTGCCCGACGCGTTCATGCAGGCCGTCGAGCAGGACGGCAGCTGGGAGCTGGTGCATCGCGCCGAGCCCGGCCGCGAGCTGGTCAAGGCCGGCGCCCGCCAGCGCGCCAACGGCCAGTGGGTCTACCGCAGCGTGCGCGCGCGCGAGCTGTGGGACACCATCATGCAGTCGGCCTACGATTTTGCCGAGCCGGGCATCCTGTTCCTCGACCAGATCAACAACGACAACAACCTGCGCTACACCGAGGGGATCGAGGCGACCAACCCGTGCGGCGAGCAGCCCCTGCCGCCCTACGGCTGCTGTGATCTCGGGCCCATCATCCTGACACGCTTCGTGCGCAACCCCTTCGGGCTGCAGGGCGAAGCGTCGTTCGACTTCGACGCCTTCGAGGCCGCCGTGGCCACCCAGGTGCGGGCGCTGGACAACGTGCTGGACGTCACCTTCTGGCCGCTGCCCCAGCAGCGCGCCGAGTCGGCGGCCAAGCGGCGCATCGGCGTGGGCTTCACCGGCATGGGCAACACGCTGGCCATGCTGCGCGTGCGCTATGACCGCCAGGACGGGCGCGACATGGCGGTGCGCATCGCCCAGCGCATGCGCGACGCGGCCTACCGCGCCTCGGTGGAGCTGGCCAAGGAAAAGGGCGCCTTCCCGAAATTCGACGCCGCCGGCTACCTGGCCGAAGGCACGTTTGCCAGCCGCCTGCCCGAGGACATCAAGAAGGCCATCAGGAAGCACGGCATCAGGAACAGCCACCTGCTGTCGATCGCGCCCACCGGCACGGTGAGCCTGGCGTTCGCCGACAACGCCTCCAACGGCATCGAGCCGCCGTTCTCCTGGACCTACACGCGCAGGAAGCGCGAGGCCGACGGCAGCAAGAGCGAGTACGTGGTCGAGGACCATGCCTGGCGCCTCTACAGGACGCTGGGCGGCGACGTGAATCAGCTGCCCGAGTACTTCGTCAGCGCCATGGACATGGCCGCCAGCGACCACGTGGCCATGATGCAGGCGGTGCAGCCCTACATCGACACGGCGATCTCCAAGACCGTCAACGTGCCCGCCGACTACCCCTACGAGAACTTCAAGGACCTGTACCTGCAGGCCTGGCACTCGGGCCTGAAGGGCCTGGCCACCTACCGGCCCAACAGCATCCTGGGCGCGGTGCTGGAAGTGCCGGCGGCGGCGCCCGCGCCCGCCGTCGCGCCTGCCCCCAGCCCGGAGCCGGCCGTGCCCGTGGACCCCATGCGCACGGTGATCGAGAGCCGGCCCCAGGGTGGTCTGTCGGCGGTGGCCGAGAAGGTCGAGTACTGGACGCAGGAAGGCCAGAAGCGCCTCTACCTCATCGTCTCCTTCCTGCCCGTGCCCAACGGCCGCGGCGGCACGGTGGACCGCGCCATCGAGTTCTTCATGCCCGTGGGCCAGAGCGGCGAGTCGCAGCAGTGGATCACCTCCAGCATGCGCCTCTTGTCGCTGGCCGCGCGTGGCGGCTTCCTGGAGCGGGCCCTGTCGGACATGCGCAAGGTGGCCTGGGACCGCGGCCCCGTGCGCCTGGGGCAGCACACGCGGGCCGACGGCACGCAGGTGCCGCTGTGGCACGACTCGGAGGTGGCGGCCATCGCCTACGCCGTGCAGAACATCCTGGCGCGCCGCTCGGCCGAGCCCGAGCAGCAGCAGCTGCCGCTGGAGGAGCCGCCTCTGGCCATCGGCGGCATGCCGCCGGCCATGGCGGGGAAGAAGTGCTTCGAGTGCGGTGCGCACGCCGTGATCCGCAAGGACGGCTGTGACTACTGCACCCAGTGCGGCGCGCTGGGCACCTGCGGCTGAGCCTTCCGCTTGCAAAATAGATAGCAACAACCCGTTGTCCAGCAAGGGTCAGGGCGGGTTTTTGCTGCGATTTTCGGCGGTGGCCAGCCGCAGGCTGCGGCCGCTACACTGCGCCCATGCGCCACCGGACCACGCTGTCCACCAAGCTGCTCGCCATGGGCACGGCCTTCCTGCTCGTGGCCCTGGCCTCCATCGGCTTCACGCTGTGGGTGACCTGGAAGCTCGAAGGCGGCGCGGCCGCGGTGAACGAGGCCGGGCGCCTGCGCATGAACATGTTGCGCATGGTGCTGGCGCAGCAAAACGAATCGCCCGAGGAGGTGACCGTGCTGACGCAGCGCTTCGACCGCAGCCTGGAGCTGCTGCGCACGGGCGATCCGTCCCGGCCGCTGTTCGTGCCCTGGAGCGACGCCACACGCGAGCACTACCGCGCCATCGTGCATGAGTGGCAGGCCATCCGCGCGGAGTGGCGCCGCGCGCCGCCATCGCGCGAGCAGGCGCTGGCCCGGGGCGATGCCTTCGTCACCGAACTGGATGGCTTCGTCGAGGCCATCGAGGTGCAGATCGCCCGCTGGACGGCCGGGCTGCACCTGTTCCAGCTGATGATGGTGGCGCTGGCGATCGCCGCCGCCGTGGCCTTCATGGCGCTGAGCTATCTGCTGGTGCTCAACCCCGTGATGCGGCTGCAGCAGGCGCTGGCGCGGGTGCAGCGCGGCGAGCTGGCCACGCGCCTGGTGGTGGAGGCGGACGACGAGTTCGGCCAGCTCACCGCCGGCTTCAACCGCATGGCCCACGCCATGCAGACCTGGCACGAGGACCTCGAGCGCAAGGTGCGCGAGAAGACGGCCAGCGTGGAGCTGCAGAACCAGCGGCTGGAAGCGCTCTACGAAGTGAGCGCGCTGGCGTCCGAGGCCAGCACGCTGGAGGCGCTGACCCGGGGCTTCGTGCAGCAGGTGCGGCGCGTGGCCGGGGCGGACGCCGCCGCGGTGCGCTGGTCCGACGAAGCCAACGAGCGCTACGTGCTGCTGGCCACCGACGGCCTGCCGCAGTCCATGGTCGAGCAGGAGCACTGCGTGATGGCCGGCTCCTGCGAATGCGGACAGGTGCCCGAGAGCGCGCAGATGCGTGTCATCCCCATCCTGCCGGCCACCGACGTGCAACTGCCGCACTGCCGCGAGGCAGGGTTCCAGACCGTGGTGAACGTGCCGGTGCGCCTGCACCAGCGCCTGCTGGGCGAGGTGACTCTGTTCTTCCGCTACCCCTTCACCCTGGCGGCGGACACGCAGGAGCTGCTGGCCAGCATGGCGCGCCACCTGGCCAGCTCCATGGAGGGGCTGCGCGCCGCGGCGCTTGAGCGCGAGGCGGCGGTGGCCGCCGAGCGCAGCCTGATCGCGCGCGAGCTGCACGACTCCATCGCGCAGTCGCTGGCGTTTCTCAAGATCCAGGTGCAGCTGCTGCGCGACGCCGTGGCCCGGGGCAACGAGGGCGCGCGCAACGCCAGCATCGACGAGCTCGACACGGGCGTGCGCGAGTGCTACGCCGACGTGCGCGAGCTGCTGGTGCACTTTCGCACGCGCACCCAGGACGAGGACATCGAGGGCGCGCTGCGCGCCACGCTGTCCAAGTTCGAACACCAGACCGGCGTGCCGACGTACCTGTCCATGTCCGGCCAGGGCCGGCCGCTGGCGCCGGACGTGCAGATCCAGGTGCTGCACATCGTGCAGGAGGCGCTGTCCAACGTGCGCAAGCACGCCAGCGCGCGCACCGTGCTGCTGCGGGTGGAGCGCCATCCGCGCTGGCGCTTCGAGGTGCACGACGACGGCTGCGGCTTCGACCCTGGGGCCGTGCCGCCGGACTCGCTGCACGTCGGCCTGGGCATCATGCGCGAGCGCGCCGAGCGCATCGGCGCGCAGCTGGCCATCGACTCGGCCGCCGGCCGTCCGGGCACCTGCGTGCGGCTGGAGCTGCCGCCCGGCAGCGTGGAGGGTTAGGGCGCCGCAGCCGCGGCACGCGGGGACTATGCTTGCGCACCATGCCCGAGCGATCCCCCCTTGCTGAAGCGATTACCCTGTTCCTGATTGATGACCACACCCTGCTGCGCCGCGGGCTGGTGGCGCTGCTCAGCCAGCAACCCGACCTGCATGTGGTGGGCGAGGCGGGCGACGCCGGCGAGGCCCTGCGCCTGGTGCCGCAGCTGCGCCCGCAGATCATCCTGCTGGACAACCACCTGCCCGGCGTGCGCGGCGTGGACGCCATCGCCGGCCTGCGCGAGGCCTCGCCGCACAGCCGCGTGCTGATGCTCACCGTGAGCGAGGACGGCGCCGACCTGGCCGCGGCGCTGCAGCGCGGCGCCCAGGGCTACCTGCTCAAGACCATCGATGGCGAGCTGCTGGCCGAGGCCATCCGCCGCGCGGCGCGCGGCGAGCCCGTGGTCAGCCCCGAGATGATGGGCAAGCTGGTGGCGGCCTTCCAGACCCAGGGCGTGCCCGAACCGGCGCCCGCCCCCGCCCCGGCCGACGAGCTGGCGGCTCCGCTCTCGCCGCGCGAGGAAGAGGTGCTGCGCGAGATCGCGCGCGGCGCGAGCAACAAGGAGATCGCCCGCACGCTCGATATCGCCGAGACGACGGTGAAGATTCACGTGCAGCACATCCTGCGCAAGCTCGGCCTGACCTCGCGCGTGCAGGCGGCCGTGTACGCCTCCGACCGCAAGCTGTAACGGCGCCCCGCCTGCCTGCTGCCGCGGCGGACATGCCATGTCGTTTGACCTTGATCAAAAACCCGCGCAGACTTGCCGATACATTGCGAAACACTATGTAACCGCCCTCTTTGGTCGGTTTTTCCTTTTTGGGAGGAGGCAGGGCATGCGCAAGGGTCGACGTATCTGGCAGGGCAGGGGCCTGGGCGCCCGTCTGGCGATCACCAATTTTGTCTGGGTGACTGCCATCCTGGCGACGCTGGTGGCAGCCATCGCCTGGGGCATCGCGCAGGCCATGCAGGAGAAGCTGCGCTCGGAGATGCAGCAGGGCATCACCATGCTGGGGCGCTTCATCGAGGCCAACGACCGCGACCAGCGCCAGCGCGTGGAATTCTTCGCCGACAGCCTGCAGGCGGCGCTGGCGGGCACGCTGGCGCTGGACGCCTCCGGGGACGTGCCCCGGCTGACCCTGGATGGCGCCCCGCTCAACGGCGACAACGCGCGGCTGGAGGCCTTCACCCGCACCACGGGCGTGGTGGCCACGGTGCTGCTGCCCCAGGGCGGCAGCTACCTGCGCATCGCCTCCTCGCTCAAGGACGGCGAGAGTCGGCCGGTGGTCGGCACGCCCCTGGACGCGGCGCACCCGGCCATCGCGGCGCTGCAGTCCGGGCAGCGCTACACCGGCCTGGCCACGCTGTTCGGGCGCCAGTTCATGACGCATTACCGCCCGCTCAAGGACTCCTCCGGGGCCGTCGTTGGCGCGCTCTTCGTGGGCCAGGACTTCTCCGAGCTGCTCAACCAGCTCAAGGCGTCGATACGCGAACTCAAGGTGGGTGGCGAGAGTGGCTACTACTTCGTGCTGCGCGCCGACGCGGGCCCCAGCTACGGCGTGGCCGCCGTGCACCCCAGCCAGGAGGGCAGGAATCTGCTGCACCCCGAGGGTGGCGGCGAGGGGCCGGCCTTCCTGCGCGACATGCTCGAACGCAAGCAGGGCGTCATCGAATACGCCTGGCGCGATGCGGGCGCCGATGCGCCGCGCGACAAGGTGGCGGTCTTTGGCCACTATGCCCCCTGGAACTGGGTCTATGCCGCCAGCGCCTACAAGGACGAGTTCCTGGCCGGCGTCGTGCGCCTGCTGGCGACCATCGCGGCGCTGGGCCTGGGCGCCGTCGCGGTGCTGGCCGGCGTCTGGCTGGTGCTGATCCGGCGCATGGTGGTCGCCCCGCTGCAGCAGGCCAGCCGCATGGCCACCGCCATCGCGGCGGGCGACCTGAGCGTGCGCATCCACCATTCGCGCCGGGACGAGATCGGTCACCTGCTCGATGACATGAACCAGACCGCCGACGGCCTGACCCAGGTGGTGCGCGCCGTGCATGCCCGCGCCGATGGCGTGGCGCAGACCAGCGCCGAGATCGCCCAGGGCAACCAGGACCTGGCCGCCCGCACCGAGAGCGCGGCCAGCGCCCTGCAGGAGACAGCGGCGGCCATGGAGCAGCTCGGCGGCACGGTGGCGCACAACGCCGACCACGCGCGCTCGGCCGACCGGCTCACGCATGAGGCGCAGCGCGTGGTCACCGAGGGTGGCCAGGCGGTGCGCGAGGTGGTGCAGACCATGCAGGCCATCGATGCCAGCAGCAAGAAGATCGCCGATATCACCCAGGTCATCGACGGCATCGCCTTCCAGACCAACATCCTGGCGCTGAACGCGGCCGTCGAGGCCGCGCGCGCGGGCGAGCAGGGCCGGGGCTTTGCCGTGGTCGCCGGCGAGGTGCGGGCGCTGGCGCAGCGCTCGGCGGCAGCCGCGCGCGAGATCAGCGAACTCATCAATTCGAGCGTGACCGAGATCGAGCAGGGCAACGTGCGCGCCAGCCGCGCCGGCGACACCATGGAGCAGGCCATCGCCGAGATCCGCAAGGTCACCCAGCTGATCTCCGACATCAGCCATGCCAGCGCCGAGCAGAGCACGGGCGTGGCGCAGGTGGGCGAGGCGGTGGCCAACATGGACCAGGCGACGCAGCAGAACGCCGCCATGGTCGAGCAGATGGCGGGCGCCGCCGAGAGCCTGCGTCAGCAGGCGGATGAGATGGTGCAGTCGGTGGCGGTGTTCCACCTGGCGGCCACGGGGCCGGCACTGATGGACGCCCGGCCAGCGCGCCTGGACCGCGGCGACGCCGCGCCGTCGCGGCCGCTGCTGGCTCGCGCCGCCTGAGCTGCGCCGCCGGGGGCACCCGGGTTGCTACTTTTAAAATAGCTGAAAGCCGTTGCCAGTCAACGGCTTTTTTCATTTTTGTTCTTTATTCCTGGCAGGCTGGATCACTCCCCCCTAGTTCTTTTGGATTAGGGTTTTCGCTGACAAACCTCGTTCTTCTGCCGCGCCTGCGACCTGCCACCGGAGGATGGGCGCGCCGCCCTCCATGCCCCACCATGGCGTCCATTGCACAACCGGAAACAAGCGCAATGGCCACTTCCTCACCTCCCGTAAGCCAGGATCCCAGGAAAAGCCGCCAGGCCTGGTCGGTCCTGATCGTCAGCACGCTGGCCTTCACCGTGTGCTTCATGGTCTGGATGATGTTCGGCGTCATCGGCATCCCGATCAAGAAGATGCTGAACCTGTCGTCCACGCAGTTCGGCCTGCTCACCGCCATGCCGGTGCTCACCGGCTCGCTGATCCGCGTGCCGCTGGGCATCTGGACGGACAAATACGGCGGGCGCATCGTCATGACGGTGCTGCTGGCCTGCACCGTGCCGGCCATCTGGTTCATGGGCTCGGCCACCGAGTACTGGCACTTCCTGGTCATCGGCCTCTTCGTCGGCCTGGCTGGCGGCGCCTTCTCGGTGGGCACGCCCTACGTGGCGCGCTGGTTCCCCAAGCACCGCCAGGGCATGGCCATGGGCGTCTATGGCGCCGGGAACTCGGGCGCTGCAGTGAACAAGTTCGTCGCCCCGGTCATCCTGGTGGCCTTCGGCTGGCAGGCCGTGCCACACGTCTATGCCGCCATCATGCTCGGCACGCTGGTGCTGTTCTGGATGTTCAGCGCCAGCGACCCGGCGCACCTGGTGCCGAGCAACGTCAAGTTCACCGAGCAGCTCAAGGCTTTGAAGGATCCCAAGGTGCTCAAGTACTGCCAGTACTACAGCATCGTCTTCGGCGGCTACGTGGCCCTGGCGCTGTGGATGGTGCAGTACTACGTGGGCGAGTACGGCCTCGATATCCGCGTCGCCGCCCTGCTGGCGGCGTGCTTCTCGCTGCCCGGCGGCGTGCTGCGGGCGATTGGCGGTGTGCTCTCGGACAAGTACGGCGCGCACAGCGTGACCTGGTGGGTCATGTGGGTCAGCTGGATCTGCCTGTTCCTGCTGTCGTATCCGCAGACCGACTTCACCATCGCCACCGTGAACGGCCCCATGACGCTGCACATCGGCCTGAACGTCTATGTCTTCACCGGCCTGATGTTCATCCTGGGCATCGCCTGGGCCTTCGGCAAGGCCAGCGTCTTCAAGTACATCAGCGACGACTACCCCGGCAACATCGGTGCCATCAGCGGCATCGTCGGCCTGGCCGGCGGCCTGGGCGGCTTCATCCTGCCCATCCTGTTCGGTGTGCTGATGGACTGGACCGGCATCCGCTCCAGCGCCTTCATGCTGATGTACGGCGTGGTCTGGGTGTCGCTGATCTGGATGTACTTCACCGAGGTGCGCCGCACCGACGTGATGGCCCCGCAGGGCGCCGCCGCGTTGCGCTGAACCGAACGCACTCCCCCCCTTTTCCCTTCACCGGAGACGCTTCATGTCTTCCACCACCGTTTCATCCGGCAATGGCCGCAAAGGCCGCCTGCTCTCGCTCTGGACTCCCGAGGACAAAAAGTTCTGGGAAAAGGAGGGCGAGGCCGTTGCCAAGCTCAACCTGTGGATTTCGGTGCCCGCGCTGTTCCTGGCCTTCGCCATCTGGCAGGTTTGGAGTGTGGTGGCGGTGAACCTGCCGGCCCTGGGCTTCAAGTATTCGACCAATCAGCTGTTCTGGCTGGCCGCGGCGCCGGCGCTGTCGGGCGCGACGCTGCGCATCTTCTACTCCTTCATGGTGCCGATCTTCGGCGGGCGCCGCTGGACGGCGCTGTCCACCGCGTCGCTGCTGATCCCGGCCATCGGCATCGGCTACGCCGTGCAGGACAACACCACCGGCTACCCCACCATGCTGATCCTGGCGCTCCTGTGCGGCCTGGGCGGGGGCAACTTCAGCTCCAGCATGGCCAACATCAGCTTCTTTTTCCCGAAGGAGCGCAAGGGCTCGGCGTTGGGCGTGAACGCAGGCCTGGGTAACCTGGGCGTGTCGGTGGTGCAGTTCCTGAGCCCGCTGGTCATCACCGCCGGCGTGTTCGGCATCTTCGGTGGCGACGCCCAGACCATCATGAAGAACGGCGTCGAGACGCGCGTGTGGGCCCAGAACGCCGCTTTCATCTGGGTGCCCTGGATTGCCATCGCCTCGCTGGCCGCCTGGTTCGGCATGCACGACATCGCCGATGCCCGTGCCAGCTTTGCCGCGCAGGCGGCCATCTTCCGTGCCAAGCACAACTGGATCATGTGCCTGCTGTACCTGGGCACGTTCGGCTCGTTCATCGGCTTTGCCGCGGGCTTTCCGCTGCTCATCAAGGCGTTGTTTCCGGCCATCAACCCGCTGGCCTATGCCTGGCTCGGGCCGCTGCTGGGCGCGCTGATCCGGCCCTTTGGCGGCTGGCTGGCCGACAAGGTCGGCGGCGGCGTGGTGACGCTGTGGAACTTCCTGGTCATGGCGCTGGCGGTGGTGGGCGTGCTGTACTTTCTGCCCAAGGGCTCGGGTGGCTATGTGCTGCCGTTCGGCCCCGCCGAGGGCAGCTTCGCCGGCTTTTTCATCATGTTCCTGGTGCTGTTTTGCACCACCGGCATCGGCAACGGCTCCACCTTCCGCATGATCCCGGTGATCTTCCTGAACCAGAAGCTGCGCCATGCGCACGAGGGCGACGAGGCCGCGCGCGCCCAGGCCATCCGCGATGGCAACACCGAGGGTGCCGCGGCCGTGGGCTTTGCCGGCGCGCTGGGTGCCTACGGGGGCTTTTTTATCCCCAAGAGCTACGGCAGCTCGATCGCCGCCACCGGTGGCCCTGAGCTGGCGCTGTGGATCTTTGCTGCCTTCTACCTGCTGTGCGTGGTCGTGACCTGGTGGTATTACGCGCGCCGCAGTGCCGAGATGCCATGCTGATGACGCCCGGCCCGGCCCCTTCTTCGCCATCTTCTATCCCTTTGCCGCTCCACCACGACAACACCATGAAGGAAACACGATGAGTCACTTCCTCGACCGCCTCACCTACTTTTCGCAGCCGCGCGAGACTTTCGCCGGCGGGCACGGCCAGGTCACCGGCGAGGACCGCACCTGGGAGGACGCCTACCGCAACCGCTGGGCGCACGACAAGGTGGTGCGCTCCACGCACGGTGTGAACTGCACCGGCTCGTGCTCCTGGAAGGTGTATGTGAAGGGCGGCATCGTCACCTGGGAAACCCAGCAGACCGACTACCCGCGCACGCGCTGGGACATGCCCAACCACGAGCCGCGCGGCTGCTCGCGCGGCGCCAGCTACAGCTGGTACCTGTACAGCGCCAACCGCGTGAAATACCCCATGGTGCGTGGCCGCCTGCTGCGTCTGTGGCGTCAGGCGCGCCAGACCCTGGGACCGGTGGAGGCCTGGGCCAGCATCGTCAGTGACGACGCCAAGCGCAGCGAATACCAGAAGGTGCGTGGCATGGGGGGCTTTGCGCGCTCGAGCTGGGACGAGGTCAACGAGATCGTCGCCGCGGCCAACATCCACACCATCCGCCGCCACGGGCCGGACCGGGTCATCGGTTTTTCGCCCATTCCGGCCATGTCCATGATCAGCTATGCAGCCGGCACGCGCTATCTGTCGCTGATCGGCGGCGTGTGCATGAGTTTCTACGACTGGTACTGCGACCTGCCGCCGTCGTCGCCGCAGGTCTGGGGCGAGCAGACCGACGTGCCCGAGAGCGCCGACTGGTACAACTCCAGCTACATCATCGCCTGGGGCTCCAATGTGCCGCAGACGCGCACGCCGGACGCGCACTTCTTCACCGAGGTGCGCTACAAGGGCACGAAGACCGTGGCGGTGACGCCCGACTTCTCCGAAGTGGCCAAGCTGTCCGACATCTGGCTGCACCCCAAGCAGGGCACGGACGCGGCCATCGCCATGGCCATGGGCCACGTGATCCTGAAGGATTTCTACTTCCCCGACAGCGGTGAGCGCAGCGCCTACTTCGACGACTATGTGCGTCGCTACACCGACATGCCGATGCTGGTGACGCTCAAGGAGAAGGTGCTCGAGTCTGGTGAGACGGTCATGGTGCCCGACCGCTACGTGCGTGCCAGCGACTTCGATGGCAGCATGGGCCAGGCCAACAACCCCGAGTGGAAGACCGTGGCGCTGGACGAGTCCGGCCGCGTGGTCGTGCCGCAGGGCGCCATCGGCTTTCGCTGGGGCCCTGACGGCCGCTCCGACAAGGGGCAGTGGAACCTGGAGCAGAAGGACGCCTCGGGCGGCGGCGAGGTGCGCCTGCGCCTGTCGCTGCTCGAAGGCGAGGGCGGCCAGGACGAGACCGCGCGCGTGGGCTTTCCCTATTTCGGCGGCCTGCCTTCGGAGCATTTTCCGAGCAATCCGCAATCCGACGTGCTGGTGCGCACCGTGCCCGTGCAGCGCCTGCGGTTGGCTGGCGGCGAGACGCTGGTGGCCACGGTGTTCGACCTGCAGGTGGCCAACTACGGCGTGGCACGTGGCCTGCCCGGCGAGTTCGCCGCCCAGAGCTTCGACGACGACACGCCCTACACGCCCGCCTGGCAGGAAAAGATCACCGGCACGCCGCGTGACCAGGTCATCACCGTAGCGCGCGAGTTCGCACAGAACGCGCACCAGACCGAGGGCCGCTCCATGGTCATCATCGGCGCGGCGATGAACCACTGGTACCACTGCGACATGAACTACCGTGGCGTCATCAACATGCTGATGATGTGCGGCTGCATCGGCAAGAGCGGGGGCGGCTGGGCGCACTACGTGGGCCAGGAAAAACTGCGTCCGCAGACCGGCTGGACACTCCTGGCCTTCGCGCTGGACTGGATCCGCCCGCCGCGCTGGCAGAACTCGACGAGCTTCTTCTACGCCCACACCGACCAGTGGCGCTACGAACGCATCGGGGTGGAGGAGGTGCTTTCGCCGCTGGCCGACAGGAGCGAATACGGCGGCAGTCTCATCGACTACAACGTGCGCGCCGAGCGCATGGGCTGGCTGCCTTCGGCGCCGCAGCTGAAAACCAACCCCCTGCAGGTGGTGCGCGACGCCGAGGCGTCGGGCCAGGACCCCAAGGACTACGCGGTCCAGGCGCTCAAGAGCGGCAGCCTGAAGATGAGCTGCATCGACCCCGACCACCCGGACAACTGGCCGCGCAACATGTTCGTGTGGCGCTCCAACATCCTGGGCTCCTCAGGCAAGGGGCATGAGTACTTCCTCAAGCACCTGCTGGGCACGAGCAATGGCGTACAGGGCAAGGACCTGGGTCCGCAGGACGCCAAGCCCACCCAGGTGGTTTGGCACGACAAGGCGCCCGAAGGCAAGCTGGACCTGCTGGTCACGCTGGACTTCCGCATGAGCACCACCTGCCTGTACTCGGACATCGTGCTGCCCACGGCCACCTGGTACGAGAAGAACGACCTCAACACCAGCGACATGCACCCCTTCATCCACCCGCTGTCCACGGCGGTGGACCCGGCCTGGTCGGCGCGCAGCGACTGGGACATCTACAAGGGCTTTGCCAAGAAGTTCAGCGAGCTGTGCCCCGGCCAGCTGGGTGTGGAGCGCGAGCTGGTGCTGTCGCCGCTGGCGCACGACTCCCCGGCCGAGCTGGCGCAGCCCTTCGGCGTGTCCGACTGGACGCGCGGCGAGTGCGACCTGATCCCCGGCAAGACCGGCCCGCAGATGCAGGTGGTGGAGCGCGACTACCCCAACGTATACAAGCGCTTCACCGCCCTGGGCCCGTTGATGAACAAGCTGGGCAACGGTGGCAAGGGCATCAACTGGAACACCGAACTGGAGGTGACCCAGCTCGGCCAGCTCAACGGCGTGGTGCGGGAGCCCGGCGTGAGCCAGGGCATGCCCAGGATCGAGAGCGACATCGACGCCTGCGAGGTGGTGCTGCACATGGCGCCCGAGACCAACGGCCACGTGGCGGTGAAGGCCTGGGAGTCCCTGTCCAAGCAGACCGGGCGCGACCACACGCATCTGGCCATCCACCGTGAGGACGAGAAGATTCGCTTTCGCGACATCCAGGCGCAGCCGCGCAAGATCATCAGCTCGCCCACCTGGAGCGGCATCGAGAGCGAGACGGTGAGCTACAACGCCGGCTATACCAACGTGCACGAGCTGATCCCATGGCGCACGCTGACCGGGCGCCAGCAGTTCTACATGGACCACCCCTGGATGCTGGCTTTCGGTGAGGGCTTCACCAGCTACCGCCCGCCGGTGGACTTGAAAGCTACGGCCGAGGTCATGGGCCTCAAACCCAACGGCAACCCGGAGATCCAGCTGAACTTCATCACGCCGCACCAGAAGTGGGGCATCCACTCGACCTACACGGACAACCTGCTCATGCTCACCCTGAGCCGCGGCGGGCCCATCGTCTGGGTCAGCGAGGAGGACGCCAAGCGCGCCGGTATTGAGGACAACGACTGGATCGAGCTGTTCAACGTCAACGGCGCTCTCACCGCGCGCGCCGTGGTCAGCCAGCGCGTCAAGCCCGGCATGGTCATGATGTACCACGCCCAGGAAAAGATCGTGAACACCCCCGGCTCGGAGATGACCCATGTGCGCGGCGGCATCCACAACTCGGTGACGCGCGTGGTCCTGAAGCCCACGCACA
>NZ_DAMCAM010000016.1:0-51631 GCF_032059615.1 Melaminivora sp.
CCCGGGCGGGCACGGCCCCGGCGGGCCGGGCTTCGGGCCGCCCGGCGCGGGTGCGGGCGCCACCGTGGGCACGGCGCGCGCGCAGGAGGGCGACATCCCGGTGCTCATCGAAGCGCTGGGCACGGTCACCCCGCCGGTGACGGCCACGCTCGTGCCCCAGGTCTCGGGCGTGCTGACCGAGGTGCTGTTCGAAGAAGGACAGTCGGTGAAAAAGGGCCAGGTGCTGGCCCGCATCGACGTGCGGCCCTACGAGCAGAGCCTGGCCCAGGCGCGCGGCCAGCGCGCCAAGGACGAGGCCCAGCTGGCGGCGGCGCGCGTGACGCTCACGCGCTACCAGACGCTCCTGGCGCAGGACTCGATCGCCCGCCAGGACGTGGACACGCAGGCCGCGCTGGTCAAGCAGCTCGAAGGCGTGGTCGAGGCCGGCCGCGCCAGCGAGCGCGCGGCCGAGCTCAACGTGGGTTTTGCCAGCATCCGCGCGCCCATCAGCGGACGCATCGGCCTGCGCACGGTGGACCCGGGCAATCTGGTCAGCAGCGGCAGCGCCACCGGGATTGCCACCATCACCCAGATGGCGCCCATCGACGTGCTGTTCTCGGTGCCGCAGGAGCGGGTGCAGGCCGTGCTGGCGGCGCAGCGCAGCGGTCCGCTGACGGTGCGGGCGCTGGACCGCGAGCGCAGCCGCACGCTGGCCGAGGGGCGCTTTCTGACGCTGGACAACCAGATCAACACCGCCACCGGCACGGTGCGCGCCAAGGCGCGCTTTGCCAACGCGGACGGGGCGCTGTTTCCCAACCAGTTCGTCAACGCCCGCCTGCAGCTGGGCCGCGAGCGCGGCGTGCTGGTGCCGGTGACGGCTGTGCGCACCGGCCCCCAGGGCGACTATGTCTATGTGGTCGATGACGAGCGCGTGGCGCGCATGCGCCCCGTCGTGCGCGGCATCGCCACCACCGACCAGATGCTGCTACGCGAGGGCCTGCAGCCGGGCGAGCGCGTGGTGACCGAGGGCGGCGACCGGGTCAAGGACGGCGGGCGGGTGCAGGTGGCCGGCGGCGCCGCGGGAGCGGGCGCCGAAGGCCGGGCCGGCGCCGCGGCACGCGCTCCATGAACGTCTCGCGCCTGTTCATCCAGCGCCCCGTGGCCACGGCGCTGTGCATGCTGGCCATCGTGCTGGCGGGCCTGGTGGGGCTGCGCTTTCTGCCGCTGGCGGCGCTGCCGCAGGTGGACTACCCGACCATCCAGGTGCAGACGCTCTACCCCGGCGCCAGCCCTGACGTCATGAGCCGCACGGTGACGGCGCCGCTGGAGCGCCAGCTCGGCCAGATGCCGGGCCTGGCGCGCATGGCCAGCACCAGCAGCGCCGGGGTGTCCCTCGTGACGCTGCAGTTCGCCCTGGACCTGCCCATGGACGCGGCCGAGCAGCAGGTGCAGGCGGCCATGAACGCGGCCAGCTCGCTCTTGCCGGCCGACCTGCCGGCGCCGCCGGTGTACGCCAAGGTCAACCCGGCGGACGCGCCCATCCTGCAGCTGGCCGTGACCTCGGACAGCCTGCCGCTGACCGAGGTGCAGAACATGGTCAACACGCGGCTGGCGCTCCGGATCAGCCAGATCGACGGCGTGGGCCTGGTGACGCTGGCCGGCGGCCAGCGCCCCGCCGTGCGCGTGCAGGCCAACCTGCAGGCGCTGGCGGCCATGGGCCTGTCGCTGGACGCCGTCAGCGGTGCCATCAGTGCGGGCAACGCCAGCTCGGCCAAGGGCAGCTTCGACGGCCCGGCACGCCAATACACCATCAACGCCAACGACCAGCTGACCAGCGTGCAGGACTACCGCGAGCTGATCGTGGCCTATGTGGCCGGCGCGCCGGTGCGGCTCAAGGACGTGGCCGAGGTGGTGGACGGCTCGGAGAACCGCCGCCTGGGCGCCTGGACCGGCATCAAGCAGGATGATAAAAATGAGAGCAAACAATCGTTGCCAGACAACGATGAAAGCCGGATTTCTTCCCAAACCGCTCCGCCCCTGACCCCGGCCATCATCGTCAACGTGCAGCGCCAGCCCGGCGCCAACGTCATCGCCACAGTGGATGCCATCCAGCGCCAGCTGCCCCACCTGCGCGAGGCGCTGCCGCAGAGCGTGCAGCTGGCCGTGCTCACCGACCGCACGTTGGGCATCCGCGCCTCGGTGCGCCATGTGGAGATGGAGCTGGTGCTGGCCGTGGTCATGGTGGTGCTGGTGATCTTCGCCTTCCTGCACAGCCTGCGCGCCACGGTGATCGCCAGCATCGCCGTGCCGGTCTCGCTCATCGGCACGCTGGTGGCCATGTACCTGCTGGGCTATTCGCTCAACAACCTGACGCTGATGGCGCTGACCATCGCCACCGGCTTCGTGGTGGACGACGCCATCGTGATGATCGAGAACATCGCCCGGCATCGCGAGATGCAGGCGGGTGGGAATGCCGGCGGCGCAGGCAAGAGCCCCTTGCAGGCCGCCCTGGACGGCGCGGGCGAGATCGGCTTCACCATCATCTCGCTGACCGTGTCGCTGATCGCGGTGCTCATCCCGCTGCTGTTCATGCAGGAGGTCATCGGCCGGCTGTTTCGCGAGTTTGCCGTCACGCTGGCGCTGACCATTCTGTTCTCCGCCCTGGTCTCGCTCACCCTGGTGCCCATGATGTCGGCGCGCTGGCTGGAGCCGCTGGACCGCGCGCAGGGGCGCTTCGGGCGCTGGGTGCAGTCGGGCATGGACTGGACGGTGGCGCGCTACGACCGGGGCCTGCAGTGGGTGCTGGCGCGCCAGCCGCTGACGCTGGCCGTGGCGCTGGCGACGCTGGCGCTCACGGCGCTGCTGTACGTGCTCATCCCCAAGTCGCTGTTCCCGGTGCAGAGCACGGGGCAGCTGCAGGGCCAGGTGCAGGCGGCGGCCGACGTGTCGTTCGAGCGCATGTCGGCGCTGCAGGGGCGCGTGGCCGAGGTGGTGCTGAGGGATGCGGCCGTGCGCTCGGTCAGCTCGGTGGTGGGGGTGGACGCGGCCAACAACAGCGCCCTGTCCACCGGCCGGCTGGTGGTCAACCTGCGCGGGCGCGGCGTCTTCAGCGACTCCGAGGCGACCATCATGCGGCGGCTGCGCGAGCAGGTGGCGCGCGAGGTGGCGGGCGTGCAGCTGTTCCTGCAGCCCACGCAGGACCTGACCATCGACGCCGACACCGGCCCCACGCAGTACCGGCTGGACCTGGAGGGCGTGGACACGCAGCTGGTCAACCGCTGGGCCGGCGAGCTGGCGCAGCGGCTGGCGCAGCTGCCCGAGCTGCGGCACGTGACCACCAGCGCCGGGGCCACCGGCCCCTCGGCCATGGTGCGCGTGGACCGCGACAGCGCCGCGCGCCTGGGCGTGACCACCAGCAGCCTGGACAGCACCCTCTACAGTGCCTTCGGCCAGCGCATCGTCTCGACCATCTTCACCGAGACCAACCAGTACCGGGTGATCCTGGAGGCCGGCCAGCCCGCCGGCGGCGCCAGCCTGGCCACCCTGCGCGACCTGCCGGTGCGAACGGCCAGCGGCGGCACCACGCCGCTGTCGTCGATCGCACGCATCGTCGAGGAGCCCGCGCCCCTGACGGTGCAGCGCGTGGGCCAGTACCCGGCGGCCACCGTGGGCTTTGACACCGCGCCGGGCGTGAGCCTGGGCGCGGCCGTGCAGGCGGTGCGCGAGGCGGCGCGCCAGGCCAGCCTGCCGACGGCGCTCACGCTGCGCTTCACCGGCGCGGCCGGGGCGTACGAGAGCTCGCTGTCCAACCAGCTGTGGCTGATCCTGGCGGCGGTGGTCTGCGTCTACATCGTGCTGGGCGTGCTCTACGAGAGCTATGTGCACCCGCTGACCATCCTGTCGACGCTGCCGTCCGCCGGCGTGGGCGCGCTGCTGGCGCTGGAGCTCACCGGCCACGCGCTGGACGTGGTGGGCATCATCGGCCTGGTGCTCCTGATCGGCATCGTCAAGAAGAACGCGATCATGATGATCGACTTCGCCATCGACGCCGAGCGCAGCCAGGGCAAGAGCGCGCGCGAGGCCATCCACCAGGCGGCGCTGCTGCGTTTTCGACCCATCCTGATGACGACGCTTGCCGCCCTGGCCGCCGCCGTGCCGCTGATGCTCAGCTGGGGCGATGGCGCCGAGCTGCGCCGGCCGCTGGGCATCGCCATCTTCGGCGGGCTGGTGCTGTCGCAGCTGCTGACCCTGTTCACCACGCCGGTCATCTATCTGTGGTTCGATCGGCTGGGCCAGCGCCTGGCCCGCTCGCCGGCCGCACTCCCCTTCCCCCCTGGGGGAGAGAGCGGGGGCGAGGGGGTGGATCGGGCGCAGCGCGGCGACGTGCCTGCACCCTCACCCCAGCCCTTTCCCGCTCGCGGGAGAGGGAGCGAGGGCAGTGGAGCCCAGGGATGAACCTTGCACGCCCCTTCATCGAGCGGCCGATCGCCACCGTGCTGCTGACCATCGGCCTGGCGCTGGCCGGCATCGCGGCCTATTTCGTGCTGCCGGTGGCGCGGCTGCCGGCGGTGGACTTTCCCGTCATCTTCGTCACCGCCAACATGGCCGGCGCCAGCCCCGCCGACATGGCGCGCACCGTGGCCACGCCGCTGGAGCGCACGCTGGGCACCATCGCCGGCGTCAACGAGATGACCAGCAGCTCCAGCACCGGCTCGACGCGCGTGGTGCTGCAGTTCGATCTGAACCGCAACATCGACAGCGCGGCGCGCGACGTGCAGGCGGCCATCAACGCCGCGCGTATCGACCTGCCGGCCAACCTGCGCACCAGCCCCAGCTACCGCAAGGCCAACCCGGCGGCCCAGCCCTTCCTGATCCTGGCGCTCACCTCGGACACGCGCACGCCCGGGCAGATCTACGACGCTGTCAACAACATCGTCAGCCAGCGCCTGCTGCAGGTGCGCGGAGTGGGCGACGTGATGCTGGGCGGCAGCTCGCAGCCGGCGGTGCGCGTCGAGCTCAACCCCTTTGCCCTGCACGCGCTGGGCATCAGTGCCGACGACGTGCGCGCCGCGCTGCAGGCCGGCAGTGCCAACCGGCCCAAGGGCGTGATCGAGGTGGGCGACGCGCAGGACGGGCGCGCGCTGCAGGTGCTGACCCCCGCGCCCGGGCTACGCGCGGCCGACTGGCAGGGCCTGGTCGTGGCCATGCGCGGCGGGCAGGAGGTGCGCCTGTCGCAGGTCGCGCGCGTCACCGACAGCGTGCAGGACACGCGCACGCGCGGCATGTTCAACGGCCAGCCGGCCATCATCGTGACCATCACCCAGCAGCCCGGCGTCAACCTGATCGCCACTGCCGACGCCATCCACGAGCTGCTGCCCCAGCTGCGCGCCCAGCTGCCCGGCGACATCGCGCTGGACGTGGCGGTGGACCGCACCGGCTCGGTGCGCGCCTCGGTGAGCGAGGTGGAGCTGACCCTGGTGCTGGCCGTGGTGCTGGTGGTGCTGGTGGTCGGATTGTTCCTGCGCACGCTGCGCGCGGCGCTGATCCCGGCGGTGGCCACCGTGGTGTCGCTGCTGGGCACCTTCGCGGTCATGTACGCGCTCGGGTTTTCCATCAACAACCTGACGCTGATGGCGCTCACCGTGGCCACGGGCTTCGTGGTGGACGACGCCATCGTGGTGCTGGAGAACATCGCCCGCCATCTCGAAGCCGGCCGGCCGCGCCGCCAGGCGGCGCTGGACGGCGCGCGCGAGGTCGGCTTCACCGTGCTCACCATCAGCGTGTCGCTGGTGGCGGTGTTCATCCCGCTGCTGTTCATGGGCGGGCAGCCCGGGCGGCTGTTTCGCGAGTTCGCGGTGACGCTGTCGGCGGCGGTGCTGATCTCGCTGGTCATCTCGCTGACCACCACGCCCATGCTGTGCGCGCTGCTGCTGCGCCGCGCGCCTCAGGCGGCCGGGCAGGTGGCACCGCCAGCCCGGCGCAGCCTGGCCGGGCGGCTGCGCGCGCGCCTGGCCGGCTTGGCCAGCGGCGGCGAACGGCGCCTGGTGGGCGCCTACGCGCGCGCGCTCGACGCGTCGCTGGCCGCGCCCTGGCGCGTGGTGCTGGTGCTGTTGGTGGTGGTGGGGCTGAACGGCTACCTGTTCGCCAGCATCGACAAGGGCTTCTTTCCCGAGCAGGACAGCGGCCAGCTGATGGGCGGCCTGCGCGCCGACCAGAGCATTTCCTCCACCGCCATGGCCGACAAGCTGCAGCAGGCAGTGGACATCATCCGCGCCGACCCCTCGGTCGCCACGGTGGTGGCGTTTGCCGGCGGGCGGGCGGGCGGGGGCTTTCTATCGGCGGTGCTCAAGCCGGCGCGCGAGCGCCCGCCGGGCGAAAGCGCGCGCGCCGTCATCGGCCGCCTGCGCCCGCAGCTGGCGCGCATCACCGGCCTGCGTGTGTTCCTGAACCCGGCGCAGGAGCTGATGGCGGGCGGGCGCAGCAGCAACGCCACCTACCAGTACACCTTGAAGGCCGACAACCAGGCCGACCTCAAGACCTGGACGCTCAGGCTGGCCGCGCAGCTGCGCCAGGACGCGCGGCTGCTGGACATCGACGACGACCAGAGCGACAACGGCGTGGAGACCTTCGTCGAGGTGGACCGCGACAAGGCCGCGCGCCTGGGCGTGCCGCTGTCGGCCATCGACGCCGCGCTCTATAACGCCTTCGGTCAGCGCCAGGTGGCCAACATGTACAGCGACCTGAACCAGTACAGCGTGGTCATGGAATGGGCGTCACGCCACGCCCTGTCGCCCGAGGCGCTCAAGGACGTGTACGTGGCCGCCACGCGGCCGGCCGAGGGCGGCTCGGCCAACCCGGGGCAGCGCAACGCCTCGACGGGCCAGCAGATCTCGCTGGTCGGCGCAACCATGGTGCCGCTGGCGGCGCTGGCCACCTTCAGCGAGCGCGCCGTGCCCAGCTCGGTCTTCCACGAGGGCGGGGAGCTGTCGAGCACGCTGTCGTTCAACCTGGCCGAGGGCGTGGCGCTGGAGCAGGGCCGCCAAGCGGTGCTGGACGCGGTGGACGCCATCGGCATGCCCAACAACGTGCGCGGCAGCTTTGCCGGTGCCGCCGCCCAGGCCCAGGCCACGCAGTCGCAGCAGGGCCTGCTGATCGTGGCGGCCATCGTGGTCATCTACATCGTGCTGGGCATCCTCTACGAGAGCCTGGTGCACCCGGTCACGGTGCTGACCACGCTGCCGAGTGCCGGCTTCGGCGCCGTGCTGGCACTGCTGGCGCTGAAGATGGAGTTCTCGCTCATGGCGCTGATCGGCGTGTTCCTGCTGATCGGCATCGTCAAGAAGAACGCCATCCTGATCATCGATTTTGCCCTGCAGGCCCAGCGCACGCAGGGGCTGTCGGCGGTGGCGGCCGTGCGCGAGGCCTCGCTGCTGCGCTTTCGGCCCATCGTCATGACCACGCTGGCAGCCATCCTGGGCGCTTTGCCCCTGGCCATCGGTTTCGGCCAGGGCGCCGAGCTACGCCAGCCGCTGGGCGTGACCATCGTCGGCGGCCTGGTCGCCAGCCAGCTGCTGACGCTGCTGACCACGCCGGTGGTCTATGTACTGCTCGACCGCCTGAGCCAGCGCCGCCGGGCCCGCGCGGCGCGTCTGGCGGCGGTGTGACGGGGCGGGGCGATAGGAAGGAAAGACAGATATGAGAGTGTGTTTTCCGTCAAGGGGGGGGACGCATGCCTCGCTCCTTCCCCCTTTGGGGGAAGGCGGGGATGGGGGCCGGCTGGACAAGGCAGCTGCGTCGTACGCCCTGGCGCTCGCCATCCTGCTCGCCGCCTGCACGCCCCTGCCTGCCGAGGAGCCCGCACCCGCAGCCCCCGTCTCCACCTCCTGGAAAAGCGCCGCGCTCCCCGGCTGGACCAGCACCGCCGACCACCAGGCCTGGCAGGAAGGCCGCTGGTGGCAGCTGTTCGGCGACGCCACGCTCGACGGCCTGATGCCCGGCGTGGACATCGGCAATCAGAACCTGGCGCAGGCGCTGGCCAACGTGGCCCAGGCCGAGGCGCTGCTGCGCCAGGCCCAGGCGCAACGCCTGCCCACGCTCGGCGCGCAGCTGGGCACCCAGCGCAGTGGCGAGCCGGCGCGCGGCACGGCCACGCTGGGGCTGTCGGCCAGCTGGGCGCCCGACCTGTGGGGCAGCCTGGAGGCGGCCGTGCGCGCGCAGGGTGCCAACGTCCAGGCCAGCCGGGCGCAGCTGGCGGCGGCGCGCCTGGCCGCGCAAGGCAGCCTGGCCCAGGCCTATTTCGCGCTGCGCGAGGCCGACGCCGAGGCCGACCTGCTCACGGACATCATCGCCGCCTACGAGCGCGCGGCGACCATCACCGGCAACCGCTACCGCGCGGGCATCGCCGCGCACACCGACCTGCTGCAGGCCCAGGCGACGCTGGAGTCGGCGCGCGCCAGCCGGGTGGCGCTGCGCGCCAGCCGCGCGCGCTACGAGCACGCCATTGCCCTGCTGCTGGGCCGCCCGCCGGCGCAGTTTTCGCTGGCGCCCGCGCCGTGGACGATGGCCGTGCCCGAGGTGCCGGCCGTGCTGCCGTCCGAGCTGCTGCTGCGCCGGCCCGACGTGGCCGCGGCCGAGCGCGCGGTGGCCGCGGCCAATGCGCGCATCGGCGTGGCGCGCGCGGCGTGGTTTCCCAGCCTGAACCTGAACGCGGGCCTGGGCGGGGCCGCGGCCAGCCTGTCGGCCCTGGCCTCGGCCCCGGCACTGACCTGGTCGCTGGGCGCGGCGCTGGCGCAGACGCTGTTCGATGGCGGCGCGCGCAGCGCCGCGCTCGACCAGGCGCTGGCCACGCACCAGGCGGCCACGGCCGGCTGGCGCCAGACCGCCCTCACGGCCTTCGGCCAGGTCGAGGACCAGCTCACGGCGACTGCCGCGCTGGCCGAGCAGCAGGCGCATACTCGCGCCGCCGCCGAGGCCGCCGCCGGCGCCGAGCAGCGCACCATGAACAGCTACCAGGCGGGCGTATCGGCCTACAGCGCCGTCATCACAGCCCAGGCCGCGGCGCTGAACGCGCGCCGCAGCGTGCTGCAGTTGCAGCTGCAGCGCCAGCAGGCGGTGGTGGCGCTGGTGCAGGCGCTGGGCGGCGGCTGGGTGGCGCCATGGGGGCAGCCGCCCGGCGTGGGCAACCCCTGAGCCGGTCGTCGGCGCGGGCCGGCCTCAGCCCGCGCCCCGTTGCGCTTCCAGCAGGCGCAGGCGCTGGCGCAGCTGCGTCACTTCCTCGATCAGGTCGGCCGTCAGGCCTGCCAGCTGCGGGTCGGCGTCGAAGGTCGATTCCAGGCGCGCCAGGCGCCGGGCGCGCACCACGGTGGTGCTGCGAAACTGCCACTGTCCGCTGCTGTGCTCGCCCTGCAGCAGGCCGGCCGAGGCGCGCTCGACCACCCAGCCCGGGGCCATGCAGCAGGCGCGTGCCAGTTCCTCTAGGCCCAGCAGGTCCTGCTCGTGCAGCAGCTCGGCCAGGGCTGCATGGGCGCTTGCGTTTGTCGAAGGGGTGTGGTGCATGGCTCTCAGGCTCCTTGCGTGCTGCGCGGGTCGAACGAGGCAAAGGCCCGGGCCAGGTCGCGCCAGGCCTGCCGCTGCGCGTCGGTGGTGGTGGGCGGCAGCACCAGCTGCAGCTCCAGATACAGGTCGCCCGGCGTGGCCGCCGGGATGCCGCGCTCCTTCAGGCGCAGCTTGCGCCCGCTCTTCCAGCGCGCCGGCACGGTGACTTCGACGGTGCTGCCGCCGGGCGTGCTCACCTGGATGGGGCCGCCCAGCTCGGCCTCCCAGGGGGCAACGGGTACGGTCTGGTAGACGTCGCGGTCCTCGGCGCGCCAGCGCGGGTCGGGCTTGAACTGCACTTCCAGGAACAGGTCGCCCGCGGGCGCGCCACCCAGGCCCGGCGCGCCCTGGCCGGCCAGGCGGATGAGCTGGCCCTCGCGCACGCCCCGGGGGATGCTGACCTGCAGCTGGCGCTCCTCGCTGACGAGGTGGCCCGCCTCGTCCAGGCGCGCACCGCGCAGGCTGAGCATGCGCTCGGCGCCGTGGTAGGCGTCCTGCAGGTCGAGTTCGATGCGCGCGTGGTGGTCGCTGCCGCGCTGCTCGCGCGCGCGCCCGGCCTGGGCGGCGCCGGCACCGCCGTGGCGCGCGCGGGCGGCGCGGCCGAACAGCTCCTCGAAGAAGTCGCTGAACTGCGCGCCGTCCATGCCGGCCGCGCCCTCGGGGCCACCGGTGAACTCGAACCCGGCGTCCCAGTTGGGCGGCGGCCGAAAGCCCTGGCCGGCGCCGTGCGGCGCGGCGCGGCCCAGCTGGTCGTAGGCGGCGCGCTTTTCCGGATCAGACAGCACGGTGTTGGCCTCGTTGACCTCGGCCATGCGCGCGGCGGCATCCGGCTCCTTGCTGACGTCGGGGTGGTACTTGCGCGCCAGCTTGCGGTAGGCCTTCTTGATGTCGTCGGCCGTGGCATCGCGCGGCACGCCCAGGATCTGGTAGTAGTCCTTGAACTCCATGCGTCCTCCATGCAGGCACGCCGGCGCGCGGGGTGGGGGCAGCAGGCAGGCCCCGGCGCGCAGGCGCATGAATCCGCTCCATGGTAGGCGGGTGCCGGCGCGCCGTGTGTAGGTCAAGGTGTGGCGGCAGCACCTGAGGCGACAGACGTCATTATCAAAATTTATAGCTACAACTCATTGCTGGACAACGCCTAAGTCCAGTTTTGGCTCGAATTTTGCCCGCCGCGTGGCAAAGAACGCCCGCACGTTGCGCACATTGGCGTCCTGGGTGAACAGGCGCTGCGTCAGCTGCAGATAGGCCGGCATGTCCGGCACGTGCACGACCAGCACGAAGTCCGGCCCGGGCGAGACGAGCCAGCACTGCTGTACCGCTCCTTCGGCCACGGCACGTGCCTCGAAGGCCTGCAGGTGCTCGGCGCCCTGGCGGTCCAGCGACACCTCGGCGATGGCCGTCAGGCCATGGCCCTGCAGCTGCGCCAGCCGCTCGGGCCGCACCAGCGCCACCTGGCGCTCGATCAGGCCGCTGCCCAGCAGCCGGCGCACCCGGCGCAGGCAGGTCGCGGGCGAGACCCCCATGCGCTCGGCCAGCGCCTGGTTGCTGAGCGAGGCGTCGGTCTGCAGCTGCCCCAGCAGGCGCAGGTCCAGGTCGTCGAGTGAGAAATGAGATTCCATGATTTTCATTATCGAGAAAGAAAATTTCCTCCAGTCTGTCCGATGAAATTTCCATTCAATTTATAGAAAAACATGGAGGGCAAATTTCTTGTCACTCCCTCTAGCATCCGCGCCATTCCTGTCTTTTGCTCGTTCTTTCTCCTTTTCTTTCAAGGAATCCATCATGTGCGGCATCGTCGGCGCGGTCTCCCAGCGCAACATCGTCCCCATCCTGGTGCAGGGCCTGCAGCGCCTGGAGTACCGCGGCTACGACTCCTGCGGCGTGGCGGTGCACGCCCAGAGCCTGCCCGGCCGCGCGGGCGACGGTCTGGTGCGCGCGCGCAGCACGGCGCGCGTGGCCGAGCTGCTGGCGCAGGTCGAGCAGGGCGGGTTGCAGGCGGCCACCGGTATCGCCCATACCCGCTGGGCCACGCACGGCGCGCCCGAGATGCACAACGCGCACCCGCACTTCAGCCACGGCCCGGGCGTGGCGCCGGACGAGGCCGAACGCCCCGGGCGCGTGGCGCTGGTGCACAACGGCATCATCGAAAACCACGAAGCCCTGCGCACCGAACTGGAGGGGCGCGGCTACGTCTTCTCCAGCCAGACCGACACCGAGGTCATCGCCCACCTGGTCGACAGCCTCTATGACGGCGACCTGTTTGCCGCCGTGCGTGCGGCCGTGGCGCGGCTGCACGGCGCCTTTGCCATTGCCGTGCTCCACAGGGACGAGCCGCACCGCGTGGTGGGTGCGCGCGCCGGCTCGCCGCTGGTGTTGGGCGTGGGCGCGCAGGCCGGCCAGGACGGGCTCTTTCTCGCCAGCGACGCCATGGCGCTGGCGGGCGTGACGGACCAGATCGTCTATCTGGAGGAGGGCGACTTGGTGGACCTGCAGCTGGGCCGCTACTGGATCACGACCATCGACGGTCAGCCGCTCTCGCCCGCCGAGCGGCCTGTGCGCACCGTGCTGGCCCACAGCGGCGCGGCCGAACTCGGGCCCTACCGGCACTACATGCAAAAGGAGATCTTCGAGCAGCCCGCGGCGCTGGCCGAGACGCTGGACGGCGTGCAGGGCATCGTGCCCGAGCTGTTCGACGGCGCGCATGCCGCCGCCTGGCGGGTGTTCCAGGACATCGACCGCGTGCTGATCCTGGCCTGTGGCACCAGCTACTACAGCGGCCTGACGGCGCGCTACTGGCTGGAGGCCATCGCCGGCCTGCCGACACAGGTCGAGGTGGCCAGCGAATACCGCTACCGCACGAGCGTGCCGGACCCACGCACGCTGGTGGTCACCATCAGCCAGTCGGGCGAGACCGCCGACACCCTGGCCGCGCTGCGCCACGCCAAGAGCCTGGGGATGACACACACCCTGACCATCTGCAACGTGGCCACCAGCGCCATGGTGCGCGAGTGCGAGCT
The DNA here is from genome assembly GCF_032059615.1 of Melaminivora sp. Lineage (NCBI taxonomy): Bacteria > Pseudomonadati > Pseudomonadota > Betaproteobacteria > Burkholderiales > Comamonadaceae > Melaminivora > Melaminivora sp. The sequence continues at coordinate 12,591 of NZ_DAMCAM010000016.1, forward strand.
GGCCTACGTCACCCGCGCGGGCGTCGAGGTGGGCGTGGCCTCGACCAAGGCCTTCACCACCCAGCTGGCGGGTCTGTTCCTGCTGACCCTGGCGCTGGCCCAGGCCAAGGGCCGCCTCTCTGAGCAGGACGAGGCGCATCACATGCAGGCGCTGCGCCACCTGCCCGTGGCGCTGCAGGCGGTGCTGGCGCTCGAGCCCCAGGTCATCAGCTGGGCCGAGGACTTCGCGCGCAAGGAGAACGCGCTGTTCCTGGGCCGCGGCCTGCACTACCCCATCGCCCTGGAGGGCGCCTTGAAGCTCAAGGAGATCAGCTACATCCACGCCGAGGCCTACCCGGCCGGCGAGCTCAAGCACGGGCCGCTGGCCCTGGTGACCAGCGAGATGCCGGTGGTCACCGTCGCGCCCAACGACCAGCTGCTGGAGAAGCTCAAGAGCAACATCCAGGAGGTGCGCGCGCGCGGCGGCGTGCTCTACGTGCTGGCCGATGCCGACACGCGCATCGACAGCAGCGAGGGCATCCATGTCATCCGCATGCCCGAGCACTACGGCCTGCTGTCGCCGCTCTTGCACGTCGTGCCGCTGCAGCTGCTGGCCTACCACACGGCCTGCGCGCGGGGGACGGATGTGGACAAGCCCCGCAATCTCGCCAAGAGTGTGACGGTCGAATGACCGCCATCCCCGGACCCAACGAGGAGCCCCAGTCCATGTCCATATCCAGCGTCATCAGGATCCTCATCACCAGCGCGAGCACGCTCCTGGCGCTTGCCGCCTGCACCACCGCCGCGCCGCCTGCCCCTGTGGTCGGGATGGCCAATCCTGCTTCGCTGCACTGCCTGCAGCGCGGCGGTACGCTTGAGATCGTCAAGGGTCCCGCCGGCGAGCGCGGCATGTGCCACCTGGTCGATGGCACGGTGATCGAGGAGTGGGAGCTGTTCCGCCGCGAACACCCTCGCAAGTGAGCGCCACTGCCTGACCAGCGGGCTGGCCCCCTTAGCCTGCCGACCGCATGAAGCATCCCCTCTCTGCTCGCCTGCGCGCCCTGCGCCGTCAGGGCTTTCGCCGCCGCAACAACCGGCCCGGCACGCCGCCGGGTTTGCTCGAACCCGCCGCCGGCGCTCAGGACATGGCTGCGCTGCCGCCCGCGCGGCTGCTGCTCATGCACTACACCAGCGAGGGCGAGGTGGTCGAGCAGCTCGATCCGGCCACCGAAGCCGCGGCCACTGCGGCAGCCGATGCGCAGCGCGTCGTCTGGCTGCACCTGCAGGGCATGCCCACTCCGCAGCAGCTGCAAAGCCTCAAGGAGACGCTGGGCCTGCACCCGCTGGCGCTCGAAGACGTGCTGCACCGTGGCCAGCGTGCCAAGGCCGAGAGCTACGACGCGCACCAGTTCGTCATCGTGAACCTGGTGCAGCGCGGTGACGAGGCCGAGGGCGACCCTGAATGCGGCGCCTGCCGGGTGGACCAGGTCAGCCTGTTCCTGGGGCGCAACTTCGTGGTCAGCATCAATGACGGCGCCAGCGACGTGTTCGAGCCGGTGCGCCAGCGCATCCGGGCCAACGGCAAGATCCGCCGCCTGGAGGCCGATTACCTGCTGTATGCGCTGCTGGACACCCTGGTGGACTCGGGCTTTCCGCTGCTCGATGCCCTGGGCGACGAGCTGGAGGCGCTGGAGGACGAAATCCTGTCGGATGCCAACCAGGAGGCACGCAACAAGCTGCACTACGCCAAGCGCGAGCTGGTGGTCATGCGCCGCGCCTGGTGGCCGCAGCGCGAGGTCATCGCCGCGCTGATGCGCGACGACGCGCCCTTCATCCGGGACGCCACACGCGTCTATCTGCGCGACTGCCACGACCACAGCGTGGTCATCATCGACTTCGTAGAAACCTACCGGGAGATGGCATCCAGCCTGCTGGACGTGTATCTGTCGGCGGTGAGCCAACGCATGAACAACGTCATGAAGGCGCTCACGGTGGTGGCCACCATCTTCCTGCCGCTCACCTTCATCACCGGCCTGTACGGCATGAACTTCGACACCGACAGCCGCTGGAACATGCCCGAGCTGCACTGGCGCTACGGCTACCTGTACGTGCTGGCACTGATGCTGGGCATCGTCGCCGGCATGCTGGCGTACTTCCGGCGCAAGCGCTGGCTTTGACGGCCCCGGGTGGGGTGCGCACGCGCACAGTCGCCCGGCACGGATGAGCTGACCCCTTCCTGTCCTACGCGGGGCAGGCAGGGAGGATTCCTACGATGGGCCAGTCTGCCATCCACGAACGACTCCCATGCCCCATCCGCGCCCGCTGCAACCCTTTTTCCTTGCTCTGCCATGCTGGCCGTCGTAATCCCCGCGCACGACGAGGAGCAGCACCTGGGCGCCTGCCTGCAGGCCGTCGCCCGGGCGGCGGCCTGTCCGGCCCTGGGCGGCGAGCCGGTGCGCGTCATCGTCGCACTCGACGACTGCCGCGACGCCTCGGCGCGCATCGCCGCCGAGCATGGGGCGCAGCGCGTGCGCCTGCGGGCTCGCAACGTGGGCCGGGCGCGCGCCCTGGGGGCGGCCAGGGCGCTGGCCCAGGGCGCGCGCTGGCTCAGCTTCACCGACGCCGACAGCCTGGTGGCGCCGGACTGGATTGCCGCCCAGCTGGCCGAGGGCGCGCAATGCGTCTGCGGCACGGTCGAGGTGGCTGACTGGGCCGGCTTCGACCCCCGGGTGCGCAGCAGCTATGACGCCGCCTATCGCGACACCTGCGGACACCGCCACATCCATGGCGCCAACTTGGGTGTGTGCGCGCAGGCCTATCGCCAGGTGGGCGGCTTTGCCCCGCTGCCGGCGCACGAAGACGTGGCCCTGGTGCGGGCGCTGCAGGCCGGTGGCGCGCGCATCGTCTGGTCCAGCCGCCCTCGGGTGCGCACCAGCGCCCGGCAGGACTACCGCGCCCCCGAGGGGTTTGGTGCCTATCTGGCGCACCTGGCTGCCCGTCACGGCGTGCCCACGGGGGTGCCGGCATGAGTGGGCCGCCCCTGCCCATGCTGCTGCCGCAGCTGCGCCAGGCACTGGCCCTGCATGAGGGCGGCCCGCCCGGCCCGGCGCTGCGCCGGCTGGTGGCCGCCGGGCTGGACGGGCTGGCATGGCCGGCCTCTGGTCAGACGCTGGCGCGCTGGCAGGCACTGGCCGCAGTGGGCGGGCACGACCTGTCGCTGGCCAAGCTCTATGAAGGCCACACCGATGCGCTGGCCATCCTGCACGAACTGGATGCCGGCGCGCTGGTGGACGGCAATCCGGGCCCAGCGGCCACCTGGGCCGTGTGGGCCGCCGAGGCGCCCGGGGCGCGCGTGCGGGTGGATGTGGATGGGCAGGGCCAGGCACGCATCAGCGGCACCAAGGCCTGGTGTTCGGGCGCCCAGGCAGTCAGCCATGCCCTGCTCACGGCCTGGCCGGAGCAGGGCGCGCAGCCGCAGCTGGTGGCCGTGGCACTGGAGCAGCCGGGCGTCTCGATTTCGGAGGCTCCCTGGCAGGCGGTGGGCATGGCCGCCAGCGCCAGCGCCGATGTGTCTTTCATCCGGACGCCCGCCGCTCTGGTGGGCGCCCCGGGGGACTATCTCGCGCGGCCGGGCTTCTGGCAGGGCGGTGCGGGTGTGGCCGCCTGCTGGCATGGCGCTGCCGTGGCGCTGGGGCGGGCCCTGTACGCTGCCGTGCGGCGCGAGGAAGAAGGCGGCGGGCGACCCGATGCGCTCCTGCGCCGGGCGGCGCTGGGCCGGGTCGACCTGGCCCTGTCCGCGGCCGGGGCCGTACTGCGCGAGGCGGCCGGCTGGATCGACGCCCACCCACGGGACGATGCCCGCCTGGTCGCCCTGCGTGCCCGCCAGGGCGTGGAGGGCGCAGCGCGCAGGGTGCTCGACGAGGTCACGCGCGCGCTGGGCGCCACGCCGCTGTGCCGCGACGCGGCCTTCGCGCGGCACGCCGCCGATTTGCCGGTCTTCATCCGGCAAAGCCACGGCGACCGCGACGATGCGGCCCTGGGCGAGCAGGTGGCCGGCTGTACCCAGCCGCCCTGGGAGCTGTGATGGAGAGCGCCGCACGCCGCATCGAGGCGCCCCGCCTGGCGCCTGGCGCCTGGCAGCAGTGGCTGTCCGGCCAGGTGCCTGGCTGCGCGGTGCGGACACTGGTCGCGCCGCGCCAGCGGCTGGTGGTGCTGGCGCCCCACCCCGACGACGAGGTGCTGGCCTGCGCGCTGCTGATGCAGCAGCACGCGGCGAGCGGCGGCGCCGTGCAGATCGTGGCGGTCACCGATGGTGAGGCCAGCCATGCCGAGGTGGGCTGGCCCGTGCAGCGGTTGCAGGCCATCCGCTGCGCGGAGCGGCACGAAGGGCTGGCGCGGCTCGGCCTGGCGCATGTGCCCATCGTTCCGCTGCATCTGCCTGACGGCGGCGTGGCCCAGGCCGGTTCACGCCTGCACGCCGCGCTGCAGGCCCTGGTGGCGCCAGGGGACGTACTGGTGACTACCTGGCGGCTCGACGGCCACCCGGACCATGAGTGTTGCGGGCGTGTGGCGCTGGATGTGGCGCAGCGCACCGGCAGCGTTCTGCTGCAGGCGCCGGTCTGGATGTGGCATTGGGCCGAGCCCGGTGCGCCGGACATACCCTGGGAGGCGCTGCGCGCCGTCGGCGGCCCGCCCGAGGCGCAGGCGGCGAAGATCGCCGCCCTGCAGGCGCACCGCTCGCAGCTTCTTCCGCGCTCGCACCGGCTTGGCCCGGTGCTGGATGCGGCCATCCTGGAGCGCGCGCTGTGGCCACAGGAGTATTTCTTTGTCTGCTGATGAATTTTGCGCCCCGCAGGGCTGGGCGCCCACACGCTTTGCCGCGCTGTACGCGCACAGCCCCGACCCGTGGGCGATGGAGGGCAGCTGGTACGAAGAGCGCAAGCGCGCATTGCTGCTCGCCAGCCTGCCGGAAGCCCGCTACCGCCATGCCTTCGAGCCCGGCTGCGGCGCGGGCCTGCTGACGGCCGCGCTGGCGCCGCGCTGCGACCGGCTGCTCGCCTCCGACTGTGCGGCGCAGGCGCTGGTGGCGGCGCGCCAGCGCCTGGCCGACCAGCCGCATGTGGCGTTCGCCCAGCTGGCTCTGCCCGGCCCCTGGCCCCGGGAGGCCTTTGACCTGGTCGTCCTGAGCGAGTTGCTGTATTACCTCGCACCCGAGGCGCTGGAGGAGATCCTCGCCGGCATGCAGCAGTCCCTGCCTGCGCGCACGACGCTGGTGGCATGCCATTTTCGGCATGCCATCGCGGGCTGCGCGCTCTCTGGCGCTGCCGTGCACGCGCGCCTGCATGAAGCCCTGGGCTGGCCCCGGGCCGTCTCGGTGCGGGATGCGGATTTCGTGCTGGACGTCTGGGCCCGCGGCAGCGATGGCACGCTGGCCCAGAGGGAAAAACGGCTTTGAACGATGCGGCCTCTTGTCCGACAGTGATTGCACCTGCCGCCCGGCGGGCACCAGGGTCGGCAGGCAGGATCATCTGGCAGACACCGCGTTCACAATCAGGAGTACACGCCATGTCCGATCCGGCTCCGTCCCAGCCTGCCAGCGTCCAGCAGGAACTGGCCACCGCCCAGCGCGACCGCGCCCGTGACCAGGGGCGTTTCAACATGTACGGCATGCGCATCGACCCGCGCACCCAGGAGCCCGACCGTGCCAACCCCGGCAACGGCGATCACGCGCGCCGCTTCGGCGCCGGGGGCGACCTGTCCACCTATGCCAACCGCAGCCATGAGGGGGAGCGCGAGCTGCTGCCCGACCGGGGCTCGGACGCGCCGGCGCACAAGTCCATTCCCTGAGGAAGGCGCGCCATGCACCAGGCCTCGTCTCTCCCCGTGCCACACCCTCCGGCGCCGCAGCCGCATCCGGGCATGCCGCCGTCGCCCTGGCCCGATCCCATCCCCGTGGAGGACCCGCCTGCGCAGCCGGCTCAGCCCCCGGTGACCGATCCGCCCACGCACCACTGACGGGTACGGCCCGTCCACTCCCGCGCCTCGGCGCCTTGCCCTACAGGCTACCGGGTGGCCATGCCTCTATCATCGTGCGGCTTTACTTACCGCAAGTCACAGAGATAGATGCCTGCCACCAAGCTCCCTCCCAAGTCCGCCATCCGGCCCGGCTCGGGTCTGCCCGTGCGCATGTTGACCGGCTTCATCCTGGCTGCCGTGGCAGCCATGCTGATCGCCGTGCTGACCTGGCGCTCCAGCGAGGACCGGGCGGTCGTCGTCAGCGAGATGAATGACACGGTGGACGCCATCGCCCAGGTGCAGCTGGTCTGGGGCCACCTGCGCAATGCCGAGTCGGGCCAGCGCGGCTACCTCCTCACGGGCAACGACGATTTTCTCGGCCCTTACACCGTGGCTCAGGCCGCGCTGCCGGTAGAGCTGGAGAAGCTGCAGCTCTACGGGCGCGGCTCGCTGCTGCGCAAGCAGCGCTTCGACCAGCTGCAGGGCCTGGCCGCCAAGAAGATGGGCGAGCTCGCGCACATGATCGAATTGCAGCGCGAGGGCCGGCGCGACGATGCGCTGGCCGTCATGACCAGCGAGGGGCGCACCACCATGGAGAGCGCGCGCAGCGTGGTGCGGGAGCTGCTGGCCAGCGAGCGCGAGGAGCTGCAGGGGCGCCGGAGTGCCTGGGAGAACGCCTTCGGCACCGCCACCTATCTGGTCTGGGGCAGCACCGGGGTGCTGCTGGTGCTGATCTGCGTGTGGGGCTGGCTGGCGATCGTCGAGCACCGCGCCCGCGAGCGCGAGAGCTGGGTCAAGACCGGCCTGGTGGGCCTGGGGGCCCGCGTTCAGGGCGACCACCGCATGCACGAGCTGGCTCCCAAGGTGCTCGAGTACCTGGCGTACTGGCTCGACGCCAAGGTGGGGGCCCTGTACGTTGCGCAGGGGCATGACACCTACGAGCGCATGGGCGGCTACGCCCTCATGCCCGACACCCCGTCCACCATCCTGCATCCGGGGGAGGGGCTGGCCGGGCAGGCGATTCTGTCGCGCCAGTTCCAGCACGTGCGCGATGTGCCGGCAGGCTACCTGCCGGTGAGCTCCGGCACGGGGCAGGCCACGCCGGTCGAGTTGATCATCCAGCCCATCACGCTGGGCGGCGCAGTACTGGCGGTGGTCGAGCTGGGCCTGTTCACGCCCTTGGGCGAAGAGGGCAAGGACTTCCTGCAGCGCGCCGAGGAGCAGCTGGCGCAGGCCGTGCGTGGCTCCATGGACCGCATGCGGTTGCAGGCCCTGCTCGACGAGACGCAGCGCCAGTCCGAGGAATTGCAGGCCCAGCAGGAAGAGCTGCGCGTTAACAACGAGGAGCTGGAGCAGCAAAGCCGCGCCCTGCAGGAGTCGCAGTCGCTGATGCAGTCGCAGCAGACGGCACTGGAAGAGTCCAACGCCCAGCTGGAGGAGCAGGCCCAGGAGCTGGAGTACCAGAAGGAGCAGCTGCTGCGCACCCAGGACGCGCTGGAGACCAAGGCCGACGAGCTGTCGCAGGCCAGCCAGTACAAGAGCGAGTTTCTGGCCAACATGAGCCACGAGCTGCGCACCCCGCTCAACTCCAGCCTGATCTTGTCCAAGCTGCTGGCCGACAACAAGGGCGGCAACCTTTCGCCCGACCAGGTCCGCTACGCCCAGACCATCCACAGCGCCGGCAACGACCTGCTGGCGCTGATCAACGACATCCTGGACCTGGCCAAGATCGAGGCCGGCCAGACGCGCATGGAGATCGACGACGTCCACCTCGGGCGCCTGGTGCAGCAGGTGCTGGAGCCTCTGCGGCCCATGGCCCAGGAAAAGGGCCTGCAGCTGGGCGTGGAGATCGAGCCTGGCGTGCCCGAATGCGTCCAGTCCGATGCCCAGCGCATCGCCCAGATCCTCAAGAACCTGCTGTTCAACGCCCTCAAGTTCACCGAGCACGGCGAGGTGCAGCTGCGCATCTACAGCGGCGGCGCGGACAGCATCCACCTGGCCGTGCGCGACACCGGCATCGGCATCGCCGCGCACCAGCAGGAGCAGATGTTCGAGGCTTTCCGCCAGGCCGATGGCAGCATGCACCGCAAGTACGGGGGCACGGGGCTGGGCCTGTCGATCTCGCGCAACCTGGCGCAGCTGCTGGGCGGCAGCATCAGCGTGCAGAGCACGCTGGGCGAGGGCAGCGTGTTCACGCTGACGCTGCCCATCGCTGCGCCCGTGGCCGCGCCGCTGCCGGCCCTGGCGCCCCTGCCGCAGGCAGCAGCCGAGCCCGCGCAGCTGCCCGCCCCCTGGCGCAGCGCGCAGCCGCCCGCGGCTGCGGCCACCACCAGTGCACCCGCGCCGGCCAGCAGCATGCCCGAGGATGACCGCGCGCGCATCGAGCCGGGCCGCCGCCTGATCCTGGTCATCGAGGACGACCCGCACTTCGCCGGCATCCTCTACGAGCTGGTGCACGAGATGGACTTCCAGTGCATCGTCTGCGGCACCGGCCGCGAGGGCCTGGCCATGGCGCAGCAGCACCTGCCCAGCGGCGTGCTGCTGGACATGAACCTGCCCGACTACTCGGGTCTGGGCGTGCTCGACCAGCTCAAGCACGATCCGGCCACGCGCCATATCCCGGTGCACGTGATCTCGGTGGCCGACTACTCGCAGAAGGCGCTGGAGCAGGGCGCCGTGGGCTATGCCCTGAAGCCGGTGGAGCGCGACGAGCTGGTGGAAGCACTGCAGCGCATGGAGGCCAAGTTCACCCAGGGCATGCGCCGCCTGCTGGTGGTGGAGGACGACGAGCGCCAGCGCAAGAGCATGTGCGCCCTGCTGGCCGCCGATGACGTGGAGATCCGCAGCGCGGCCACCGCGCAGCAGGCGCTCGCCCTGCTGCGCGCCGGCAGCTTCGACTGCATGGTGATGGACCTGAACCTGCCCGACCTGTCCGGCTACGAGCTGCTCAAGCAGATGGCCGAGGAGGGCGACATGGCGTTCCCGCCGGTCATCGTCTATACGGGCCGTTCGCTGTCGCGCGAGGAAGAGCACGAGCTGCGCCGCTACTCCAAGTCCATCATCATCAAGGACGTGCGCTCGCCCGAGCGGCTGCTCGACGAGGTCACCCTGTTCCTGCACCGGGTGGAGTCGTCGCTGCCGGCCGACCATCGCCGCCTGCTGCAGCGCGCGCGCGACCGCGAGGAGGCCTTCGAGGACCGCACCATCCTGGTGGTCGAGGACGACGTGCGCAACATCTTCGCCCTGTCCAGCGTGCTCGAGCCCACTGGCGCGCGCGTGCAGATCGCGCGCAATGGTCGCGAGGCACTGGAGCAACTGAGCGCAGCCGGCGCAGCCGGCCGCCCGCCCGTGGATCTGGTGCTGATGGACATCATGATGCCGGAGATGGACGGCCTCACGGCCATGCGCGAGATCAGGAAGCGCCCCGAGTGGCGCCGCCTGCCCATCATCGCGCTGACTGCCAAAGCCATGAAAGACGACCAGGACAAATGCCTGGCCGCCGGTGCCAGCGACTACATCGCCAAGCCCCTGGACGTGGAGAAGCTCCTGTCGCTGGTGCGCGTGTGGATGCCCAAGTGAGGCCCCGGCCCGGACCTGAGGAAGCTTTCGTTTGCCGCACACCCGCAAGACCTTCGAGATCGAGCAGCACCTGCTGATCGAGGCCATCTACCGGCGCTACCACTACGACTTCCGCAGCTACGCCCAGGCCTCGCTGCGGCGCCGGCTGCAGACGGCGCTGGTGCGCTTCAACTGCAGCACCCTGTCGCAGCTGCAGCACCTGGTGCTGCACGACGCGGCGGTGTTCCCCGAGCTGCTGCAATACCTCACCGTGCAGGTCAGCGACATGTTCCGCGACCCGGAGTACTTCCGGGCCCTGCGCGAGAAGGTCGTGCCCATCCTGCGCACCTATCCGTCGCTCAAGATCTGGATCGCCGGCTGCAGCGCCGGCGAGGAGGTCTGGTCCATGGCCATCCTGCTGCGCGAAGAGGGCCTGCTCGAGCGCTCGCTGATCTACGCCACCGACATCAACCCTGCCGCCCTGCAGAAGGCCGAGGCCGGTGTCTACGAGATCGAGCGCGTGCCGGGGTTCACCGAGAACCATGCGCGCTCGGGCGGGCGCTCCTCACTGTCGGAGTACTACAGCGCCGCCTACGGCCGCGTGGTGTTCGACAAGAGTCTGCGGCGCAACATCGTCTTTTCCGACCACAGCCTGGCCACCGACAGCGTGTTTGCCGAGATGCAGCTCATCTCCTGCCGCAACGTGCTGATCTACTTCGAGCGCGCGCTGCAGGACCGGGCCGTCGGGCTGTTCCACGAATCGCTGTGCCGCCGCGGCTTCCTGGGCCTGGGCACCAAGGAGTCGCTGCGCTTTTCGGCGCACGCCGCGCAGTTCGACGAGTTCGCGCCGCGCGAGCGCATTTACCAGAAGGGGGTGGAGCCATGACGGCGACGCCCCTGCCCTGCGCCATCGCCATCGGTGGCTCGGCCGGCAGCATCGAGGCGCTGGGCGAATTGTTGCCCGCGCTGGCGCCGGGCCTGGCCGCGCCCGTGATCGTGGTGCTGCACCTGCCGCGCGAGCAGCCCAGCCTGCTGTGCGAGATCTTCGCGCCGCGCTGCCGCCTGGCCGTGCGCGAGGCGCAGGACAAGGAGCCACTCATGCCGGGCACCATCTATTTCGCCCCGCCCGACTACCATTTGCTGGTGGACGCGGGGCCGGTGCTGGCCCTGTCCATCGACCCGCCGGTGCTGTTCTCGCGCCCCTCCATCGACGTGCTGTTCGAGTCGGCCGCCGACGTCTATGGCGCTCGCCTGACGGCGCTGTTGCTGTCCGGAGCCAACGCCGACGGGGCCCAGGGCCTGGCCACCGTGCAGCGCGCTGGCGGCAGGGCGGTCGTGCAGGCGCCCGCCAGCGCCCAGGCCAGCGCCATGCCCGAGGCGGCGCTGGCGCTGATCACTCCCGACCATGTGCTGCCCCCTGCGCGCATGGCACCCTTGCTCAACCACATCTACCCCGGGAGACCGTCGTGATCTTTGCTGCCCCGGCCCCACAGAACCTGCCTGGCACCGGGCCCTTTCCGAAGGAGCCCGGCACGCGCGTCAAATGCCTGCTGGTGGACGACGTGCCGGAAAACCTGGTTGCCCTGGAGGCGCTGCTGCAGGGCGAGGACGTGGACATCCTGAAAGCCGACTCGGGCGCTGCGGCGCTGGAGCTCTTGCTGACCCACAACGACGTGGCGCTGGCCCTGCTGGACGTGCAGATGCCCGAGATGAACGGCTTCGAGCTGGCCGAGCTGATTCGCGGCGCCGAGCGCACGCGCCACATCCCGCTCATCTTCATGACGGCGGGCGCGCACGACCAGAACCGCCAGTTCAAGGGCTATGAGAGCGGGGCGGTGGACTTCCTCTACAAGCCCATCGACCCGCACATGCTGATCAACAAGGCGCGGGTGTTCTTCGACCTGCAGCGGCAGAAACGCGCCCTGGCGTGCGAGCTGCAGCAGCGGACCGAGGCGCTCTACATCAACGAGATGTTCATGGCCGTGCTGGGTCATGACCTGCGCACGCCGCTGTCGGCCATCCTTGCGGCCACCGCCATGCTGCAGCGCCCGCTGGAGCCCGGCAAGGTGGGGCTGCTCGCAGCCAAGGCGCAACAGGCCGGCCAGCGCATGCTGGCCATGATCGAAGACCTGCTGGACGTCACGCGCGCGCGGCAGAACGGTGGCCTGGTGATGCTTGCCGCGCCCGGCGACCTGGCCCTGCAGGCCGAGCGCGTGGTGCAGGAGGTGCGCGCCGCCCATCCGCAGCGCGAGCTGCAGCTGCGCAGCAACGGCGACCTGCGCGGCTCGTGGGATGCGGCGCGGCTCGGACAGGTGCTGGCCAACCTGCTGTCCAACGCCATGCAGCATGGTGCAGAGGATCGGCCGGTGGAGCTGGAGCTCGATGGCAGCGGGGACGACGTCGTGGTCGTGCGCGTGGCCAATGGCGGGGAGATCCCGGCCGCCCTGCTGCCACGCCTGTTCGAGCCCTTCCGGGGGCGGCACAGCACGGCCGGGGAGCACAAGGGCCTGGGCCTGGGCCTGTTCATCGTGCACCAGATCGTGCAGGCCCATGGCGGACGCATCGAAGTGGTGTCAAGCCAGGGCCGGACCTGCTTTACGGCCTGGCTGCCGCGCACACCCGCGCTGCAGGAAGTGGCGGGCGACACCGGGCAGCCCTGAGCCGGTCCGCCGGGCCGTCCTGGCCCGGTTCAGGCGACTTTCTCGCCTTCGACCTCGGCCTGGATGCCCTCCAGCAGGGACTCCAGCACGTCGATGTCGAACGGCTTGTGCAGCAGATGCACCCGCGTGCCCAGATCGGGCAGCCCGTCGCTCACGTGATAGCCCGAGCACAGCACGACGCGCAAGCGCGAGTCGCGCGCCAACAGGATGCGGCACAGCTCGATGCCGGACATTCCGGGCAGGCTCACGTCGCTCACCAGCAGCTCGAACGCTCCCGGAACAGCAGCGTGGCCGAGGGCCTCTTCGGCGCTGGCGCAGGCCACGATGCTGCGGCCGGGGCCTTCCATCAGCAGGGTGATGGTGTCACGCAGCTCGCTGCTGTCTTCGACGTAGAGAATGCGCAAGGTGCTCGGTCCTTCCCAGGTGAGGAGTTGTGGATGGGTGGCGTCCATTGTGGACAGGCAAGGCAGAAAATCCTTGTAGGACTGAAACCCATGAGCTGCAAGAATACCCAAGCCGGAAAGCCGCATTCCCTGTGCCTGTAATGAGATGTAGCTATTGTTTCCATAGCTTGCATCCGCCCTTCACCCGCCCGGCCCGCACTGCGCGGCGGAGCCGCCTAACGCACCGGGATGGGCGTCTCGCGCGGCACGGGCACGGCCGACAGGCTGTTTTGCGGCGAGCCTTCGATCAGCTTGTCCGAATAGGTCAGATAGACCAGGGTGTTGCGCTGCGCGTCCACCATGCGCACCACGCGCAGGCGCTTGAACAGGACCGACATGCGCTCGCTGAAGACCTGCTGCTGGCGCGGCAGCGGTTTGTCGAAGGCGATGGGGCCGACCTGACGGCAGGCCAGCGAGGCCTCGGCCCGGTCCTCGGCCAGACCGAACGTGCCCTTCAGGCCACCGGTGCGCGCGCGCGAGACGTAGCAGGTCACGCCCGCGACCATGGGGTCGTCGTAGGCCTCGACGACGATGTCGTGGTCGCGGCCCAGCCACTGGAAGGCCGTGTCCACGCTGCCGATGCGCTCGGACTGGGCCGCCGCGGCGCCGGCCGCCAGCACCCCCGCCAGCACGGCCAGCCGGGCCGGCCTCATGACGCCACCCCGGCCGGGGCCTGGCCGGCTTCGGCGCAGCGGCGGGCCAGGTGGGCCAGGGCTTCTTCCACCTGATCCACCAGTACCAGGCACAGGTCGCCCGGCGCCAGGCGCGCCAGCGCATGGTCGATGGCGGCGAACTCGCCCTGGATCTCGGTCACGTGGCGGGTGCGCCCTGCGCCCTCCAGGCCGCGGCGCAGCAGGGTCAGGACCTCGCCGTCGGCACGCCCGCGCTGGCAGGCGTCCTGGTAGAGCACCACCTCGTCGAAGGCCGCGCCCAGGATGCGCGTCTGCTCGATGATGTCCTCGTCGCGCCGATCGCCCGCACCGGAGATCACCACGCTGCGCCGCGCCCCCGGCAGGGCCTGCACGGCCTGCACCAGCGCGTGCATGGCGTCCGGGTTGTGGCCGTAGTCGGCGATCACGGTGGCGCCGCGGCAGTCCATGACGTTGAAGCGCCCGGGGGCGTTGTCGCTGTCGTTGCGAAAACCGGCCAGGCCCCGGCGGATGGTGTCCCACGGCAGGTCGAGGGCCCACGCCGCGGCCACGGCCGCCATGGCGTTCTCGACCTGGAAGGCGATGCTGCCGCCATGCGTGAGCGGAATGTCGCCCAGGGGCACGCTCTGGCGCCACGAGCCCTCGGCGGCCACGATCTGGTCACCGTCCACATAGACCACGCGCGCGCCCTGGGCGCGGTGCGTGGCCATGAGGGGGTGGTGGCGCTCGGCGGCAAAGTAGATGACCCGGCCCTGGCAGACCCCGGCCATGCCCGCCACGAGCGGGTCGGCGGCGTTGAGCACCGCCCAGCCGCCCGGCGCCACGTTCTGCACGATGACGCGTTTCAGCACGGCCACGTCCTCCACGGTGTCGATGAAGTTCATGCCCAGGTGGTCGCCCGCGCCGACGTTGGTCACCACCGCGACTTGGCAGCGGTCGAAGCCCAGGCCTTCGCGCAGGATGCCGCCGCGTGCGCATTCGAGCACCGCCGCGTCCACCTCGGGGTGGAACAGCACGTTGCGCGCGCTCTTGGGGCCCGAGCAGTCGCCGCTGTCGATCTGGCGGCCGGCCACATAGACGCCGTCGGTGTTGGTCATGCCCACGCGCAGCCCGTGCGAGGCCAGCAGGTGGGCAATCAGTCGCGTGGTCGTGGTCTTGCCGTTGGTGCCCGTGACGGCCACCAGCGGGATGCGCCCGTCCTCGCCCGGGGCGAACAGGGCGTCCACCATGGGCACGCCCACGTTGCGCGGCCGCCCGAAAGAGGGCGCCAGGTGCATGCGCAGACCGGGGGCGGCGTTGACCTCGACGATGCCGCCGTTCTGCTCCTCCAGCGGGCGCAGCATGGTCTCGCACACCACATCCACGCCGCAGATGTGCAGGCCGATGGTCTGCGCGGCCTCGACGGCGCGTGCGGCGATGTCCGGGTGCACGTCGTCGGTCACGTCGGTGGCGCTGCCGCCGGTGGACAGGTTGGCGTTGTTGCGCAGCACCACGCGCTGGCCCTGCACGGGCACGGACTCGGGCGTGAGCCCTTCGCTGGCCAGGCGCGCCAGGGCGATGTCGTCGAGCCGGATGCGCGTGAGCGCCGTGCCGTGGCCCGTGCCCCGGCGCGGGTCCTGGTTGACGATGTCCACCAGCTCGCGCACGGTGTGCTCGCCGTCGCCCAGCACCTGGGGCGGGTCGCGCCGCGCGGCGGCCACCATCTGGTGGCCCACGACCAGCAGGCGGAAGTCGTGCCCGGGCAGGAAGCGCTCGACCATGACCTCGTCGCCGAATTCCTGCGCCGTCCGGTAGGCCGCCTCCAGCTGTTCTCGCGTGCTGATGTTGACGGTGACGCCCTTGCCCTGGTTGCCGTCCTGGGGCTTGACGACCACCGGCAGGCCAACCTCTTCGGCGACGCGCCAGGCGTCCTGCGCGTTGGCCACCGGCCGGCCCATGGGGACGGGCACGCCGGCGGCGTGCAGCAGGCGCTTGGTCAGGTCCTTGTCCTGGGCGATGGACTCGGCCACGGCGCTGGTCACGTCCAGCTCGGCGGCCTGGATGCGCCGCGCGCGCGCGCCCCAGCCCAGCTGCACCAGCGAGCCGCTGGTCAGGCGCCGGATGGGAATGCCGCGCGCCACCGCGGCATCGACGATGGAGCCGGTGGACGGACCGATGCGCTCGTCCTCGTCGAGCTCGCGCAGCCGGGCGATGACATCGACGGCGTTGAAGGGCGCGTCCTGCAGCGCCGCCTGGACCAGCGCCTGTGCCTGCTCCAGGGCCAGCCGTCCCACGGCCTCCTCGGTGTACTCGACGATGACCTGCCAGGTGCCCGGCGCCGACGTGGCCTGGGTGCGGCTGAAGGTGACGGGGCAGCCGGCCTGCGCCTGCAGCTGCAGGGCTGCCGCCTCCAGCACGTGGGCCAGGCTCAGCGTCTGGTCGGCGCCGTGCGGCTGCAGCGCGCCGATGGCCGGAAAGCGCGCGCGCAGCCGGTCCTCGAAGTCGGGCAGGGCGGTGTGGTCGCATTCGCCCGGCTCGCACTGCACCACGGCTTCGATGGCGGTGCTGCGGGTCCAGAGGTTGGGGCCGCGCAGGGCGCGGATGCGGGTGATTTGCATGAGGAGACTTTCAGCAAAAACAGGGGTTTGTCCTTGCGGGGCCTGGAGGTTTAGCTATTTTTTCGGTAGTGCTGCGGCGTGGCGCGGATGCGCCCGGTCCGCCGTCACACGGAGTATTCGAAGGTCTTGATGCCCGCGGCGATCAGGTCCGGCGTGATGTCCAGTGCCCAGGCCGTGGCCACCGCGGCCAGCAGCGCCGACGTGTCGGGGCGCTGGCCGCCGGCCAGGCTCAGGGCGCCCAGCGTGCCCAGCGTGCGCTCGCTCGCGCCCGTGGCCAGGATGACCTGCCCGCCGCGCACGAACACCGCCCGGCCCTCGCCGCCGGCCCCTTCGGTGCGGCTGGCGGCGCGGTGCGCGGCGATGCGCGGATGGTCGGCCGCCGTCGAGTACAGCAGCACCTCGCCGTCGCACAGTTCGGCCAGGTCGGCCACCGGCTCGATGTCGGCGTTCAGGACGCCGGCGCCATCGGCCAACACCACGTCGATCTGCGTGCGCAGTACGCGGCGCATCTGGCCGATCTCGGTGATGTCGTGGTCGGCTAGCTGCTCGAAGCCTTCCATGTCGGTGACCACGCCGACCAGGCAGCGGTCGTAGGCCAGGCCCTCGTCCAGGATGGAGCGCGCCGTGGTCTGGATGACGGCGGCCTCGGCCAGCCGGTTGGTCAGCAGGCGGTGCGCGCCGGCCCAATGCGCGGCGCTGCTGGTCTGCGTGCGGCGGTTGGCCAGCACCATGCCCTCGCTGCTGGCCACGCCCGTGAGGCGCCCCGACAGCTGCAGCAGCCAGCCCACCAGCCGGGCGATGAAGGCGTTGCCCTGCGTGCCGGCAATGCCGACGATGGGGATGCGGCCGGGGCGCCCCGCGCCCTCCGTGCGCGGGAACAGGTGGTCGGCGATCGCCATGCCGACCGGCCGAGGCGCGCCGCTGGTGGGCATGAGGTGCATCAGCAGGCCCGGACCGGCGTTGACCTCCAGGATGGCGCCGCCCTGGGCCTTCATGGGTTGGGAGATGTCCTTGAGGATCATGTCCATGCCGGCAATGTCCAGGCCGACGATCCGGGCCGCCAGCTGCGCGTGGTAGGCCACGTCCGGGTGCACTTCATCGGTGCAGTCGATCGCCATGTTGCCGTTCCTTTGCAGCAGGATGCTGCGGCCCTGGTCGATCACGCTGTCGGGCGTCACGTCCTGGCGCTTGAGTTCCAGCTGCACGGCCGGCGCGTGCACGTCGATGGGGCTCAAGGGGTATTCCTGCTCCACGCCCCGGCGCGGGTCCTGGTTCTCCACTTCCACCAGCTCGCGCAGGGTGCTCCTGCCGTTGCCGGTGACGCTCACCGTCTCGCCGCGGCAGGCCGCGACCACCTTGCCGCCGACCACCAGCAGGCGGTGCTCGATGCCCTCGATGAAACGCTCGACGATGACCTCCGAGCCCTCGGGCTCGGCCAGGGCAAACGCTGCCTTGATGTCGGCCTCGCGCGACAGCTCCAGCGTCACGCCGCGCGCGTGGTTGCCGTCGGAGGGCTTGACGGTGACGGGCAGGCCAATGTCCTGCGCCACGGCCCAGGCCTCCTCGGCGCTGGCCACCACCTGCCCCTCGGGCACGGGCACGCCGCAGGAGGCCAGCAGGCGCTTGGTGAAGTCCTTGTCCTGGGCGATGCCCTCGGCGATGGCGCTGGTCTGGTCGCTCTCGGCCGTCCAGATGCGCCGCTGCGCCGCGCCGTAGCCCAGCTGCACCAGGTTGCCGTCGTTCAGGCGAATGTGCGGGATGCGCCGCTCGGCCGCGGCATCCACGATGCAGCCGGTGCTGGGGCCGAGGTAGCGGTCGTCAATGGCGGTCTTGATGGCCTGGACGGCGGCCTTCAGGTCGAAGGGCCGGTCGTTGATGGCCGCCATGATGAGCTGGTGGCCCTGCGCCAGCGCTACGCGCGCCACCGCCTCCTCGGGGCAGCGGAACACCATGCGGTAGACGCCGTGCCGGGACGTCTCGCGCGTCTGGCCGAACTCGGCCGGCATGCCCGAGAGGTTGAGCAGCTCGATGATGATGTGCTCGAGTACGTGGCCGCACCAGGTGCCCCCATGCAGGCGCTGCAGGAAGCCGCCGCGCTCGCCGATGCCGCAGGTGTGCTCGACCAGGTCGGGCAGCCAGGCGGTCAGGCGCTCGTTGAAGCCGGGGATCAGGTTGGAGGGGTAGTCCTCCAGTTCCTGCAGGTCCAGCCAGACCTCCAGGATGGGGCGGTAGGTCCAGACGCTGGGGCCACGCAGATAGTTGATGCGCAGCAGTTGGATATCTTGGAAGGTGGCCATGGTTTGTGGTGCTCGCCCGTTCTCGGGCGTCGGAAGGTGCAGCAGAAGGAGAGAAGGGCCGCCCTGCACGGGCCGCCAGCGTGCGGCGCGCTTCAGGGGCGAGTGGTGCGCGGGGGAGTATCACCCGCGCCGGGGTGGGTGGCTGTCAGCCCATGTCGGGCCGTGCGCGTTACACCGCGATACGGACGCACCGCCACCACGGCTGAGCCCCTGCGGGGAGAATCGGCGCAACGCCCTGCTGCGCCCCGGCCTTGCGGCCCTTGAACATCGACATGCAACATCATCCTTCTTCGGATGCCCTCGCGGGCCTGTCCGGATCCTTGGCGGCCCGGGCGCGGGAACTGCTCGCGCCTGGCGAAAACGTGCTGGCGGCCCTCGAGGTTGACCTCACGCCCGCGCTGCGCTTCGCCCCCGGCCTGCTGCTGCTCACCGACCGGCGCCTGCTCTCGCTGGACCTTGAAGAGGCGAGCGGCGGCCCCCAGGCCCAGCTCCGGCAGTGGCCGCTGGCCGCCGGGCTTGCCCTGCAGGCGCAGGAGCACGGCGGCGTGGGCACGCTGGCACTGCACGACCCCGACCAGCGGCTGGCGCTGTGGCGCTTTACCCAGGGGCGCAGCCCGCAAGCCATGCGCCTGCTGCAGCGCTTCGAGCAGCAGCTGGCGCGGCTGGGTGATCCGGCGCTGCCCGCCGCAGGCGACGCGCCCGAGGCCGCGCATTGCGCCGTGTGCGAGGCCCCGTTGCCGCCGGGTGCCCGCGACTGCCCGACCTGCGCGCGCCAGCCGGCGCCGCCTACCTCCACCTGGGTGCTGCTGCGGCTGTGGCGCTTCGCGCGGCCTTACAAAAAACAGCTGGGCGCGGGCTTTGCGCTGACGCTGGCCTCCACCGCCGCGTCGCTGGTACCGCCGTACATGACCATCCCGCTCATGGACGAGGTATTGATTCCCTACCAGAGCGGCCAGCAGATCCCGGTGGAGCGCGTGGCGCTGTACCTGGGCGGCCTGCTGCTGGCGGCGCTGCTCGCCTGGGGCCTGGGCTGGGCGCGTACCTACATCCTGGCGCTGGTCTCCGAGCGCATCGGCGCCGACCTGCGCACCACGACCTACCAGCACCTGATGCGCCTGTCGCTGGACTACTTCGGCAGCAAGCGGACGGGCGACCTGATGGCGCGCATCGGCTCGGAGACCGACCGCATCAACGTCTTTTTGTCGCTCAACGCGCTCGACTTCGTCACCGACGTGCTGATGATCGTGATGACGGCGACGATCCTGTTTTCCATCAACCCCTGGCTGGCGCTGGTGACCCTGGTGCCGCTGCCCTTCATCGCCTGGCTGATCCACACCGTGCGCGACAAGCTGCGCACCGGCTTCGAGCGCATCGACCGTGTCTGGAGCGAAGTGACCAACGTGCTGGCCGACACCATCCCGGGGGTGCGCGTGGTCAAGGCCTTCGCCCAGGAAAAGCGCGAAGCCGAGCGCTTTCGCGCGGCCAACCAGCACAACCTGGAGGTCAATGACCGCCTGAACAGGACCTGGAGCCTGTTCTCACCCACGGTTTCGCTCATGACCGAGATTGGCCTGCTCATCGTCTGGGCCTTCGGCATCTGGCTGGTGGCCAGGAACCAGATCACCGTGGGCGTGCTGGCTGCCTTCATCGCCTACATCGGGCGCTTCTACATGCGGCTCGACTCCATGAGCCGCATCGTCTCGGTTACGCAGAAGGCCGCGGCGGGTGCCAAGCGCATCTTTGACATCCTGGACCACGTCAGCACCGTGCCCGAACCGGCCCACCCGGTGCAGCTCGGGCAGGTGCAGGGCGCCATCGAGCTGCGCGGCGTGGGCCTGCGCGCCAGCAGCCGCATGATCCTCAAGGACGTCTCGCTCAACATCCGCCCCGGCGAGATGATTGGCCTGGTGGGCCACAGCGGCTCGGGCAAGAGCACGCTGGTCAACCTGATCAGCCGCTTCTACGACGTGACCGACGGAGCCATCCTGGTCGATGGCGTGGACGTGCGGCGCCTGGCCGTGGCCGACTACCGCAGCCACATCGGCCTGGTGCTGCAGGAGCCTTTCCTGTTCTTCGGCACCGTGGCCGAGAACATCGCCTACGGCAAGCCCGACGCCACGCGCGAGGAAATCGTTGCCGCCGCGCGCGCCGCGCACGCCCATGAATTCATCCTGCGCCTGCCGCATGGCTACGACAGCCTGGTGGGCGAGCGCGGCCAGAGCCTGTCGGGCGGCGAGAGGCAGCGCATCTCGATCGCCCGGGCGCTGCTGATCGACCCGCGCATCCTGATCCTGGACGAGGCCACCTCGGCGGTGGACACCGAGACCGAGCGCGAGATCCAGCGTGCGCTGGACAACCTGGTCAAGGGCCGCACGACCATTGCCATCGCCCACCGGCTGTCCACGCTGCGCAAGGCCGACCGTCTGGTCGTGCTCGATCGCGGCGAGATCATCGAGGTGGGCCCGCACGACGAGCTGATGCAGCAGCAGGGCGCCTACTGGCGGCTCTACGAAGCGCAGGCGCGCCGCGCCGAGGAAGACGCCCAGGCCGCCGGCCTGCGCCTGGACAGCTCGCTGCTGCACCCGCGCCACCCCGCAGGCGATGCCTGACGCCCCGACGAACCGAATCGACCCGACAAGCCCATGCCCGAGCAAGACACCATCATCCTGACCCGCAACCCGCACGGCCGGCTGGTGCTGCGCCTGCCCGACGGTGCCGAACACGAGGGCGTCACCCCGGTGCGCGCCTTCCCCATCGGGGCGCCCGGCGAGGGCCTGTCGCTGGTGGGCAGCGACGGCCACGAACTTGCATGGGTGCCTCGCCTGGACATTCTGGACGCGCAGATGCGTGCGCTGATCGAGGAGGAACTGGCTGCGCGCGAGTTCCTGCCGCACATCACCCGCATCGTGTCGGTGTCGAGCTTTTCCACCCCCAGCGTCTGGCAGGTCGAGACCGACCGCGGCCCGGCCGAACTGGTGCTCAAGGGCGAGGAGGACATCCGCCGCCTGGACGGGCGCACCCGCCTGCTGATCACCGGCAGCGCGGGCACGCAGTTTCGCGTGGCGGACGTGGATGCGCTGGACCGGGCGTCGCGCAAGCTGCTCGAACGGTTTTTATAGCGCCAGGCCCAGGCAGCGCAAGGGCTGAAGGCTGAAAACACGGTTATGCCGAAGGCTGCGGAATCTAGGTGAAAACCCTTGGTTTCGGGGCAATCGCTGAAAAAGGCCTTAATTCACCCTTCTTTTTGCCGTAATGGTTGTACGACGAGGCGCTGGCTGCATCCAGCGCATTTGCCTTTTCTGCGCTGGATGGAGGCCCGCCATGCAACTGCCCCCTGTTGACCGATCGATGACATCCTGGCGTACCGTCGCCCCGGGCGCCGACCTGTATTCCACAGGCGCCGGCGGCGCCGTGCCTGTGCGGCCGGTGCAGGCGGCCAACCCCGTGGAGTCCACTGACCGCCTGGGCGAAGGCGCCATCGTGCGCGAGCCGAATCGGCCGTCGGACGTGGACCAGGAGAACCGTGACTGGACGCTGGCCGAGGCGAGGAAGGAGGCTCCCGAGCAGGTCGAGGAAAAGCCCCGCGAGCCGCCGCTGTACGAACAACTGCTGGAGTTCATCCAGTCCATGTGGCGCGCCAGCGGCAGCGCCGTGGAGGTGGCGCTGGAGGTCAACAAGACCACCCTGGCCGAGCGCATGGCCCAGCAGGTCCAGGACGATGAGCCGCTGACCTACGCCGATCCCAAGGTCAAGCGCACGGGCGGAGCCTGAACCGTCACGCTCCGTGATCGATAGCTGGACGCCCTTGACCCGCAAGGCTCAAGGGCGTTTTTTTATGGTGTATCGGCGGTGACGCACAAGGAGGCCGCCGCCACCCGACTGCGGCGCAGGATGGCCCTGCGGTCTGCCGCGGCTACTTGACGAACTGGTTGAGCTGGATGATGGGCATGAGCACCGCCAGCACGATCAGCATGACGACCAGCCCCATGCCGACGATGAGCAGCGGCTCCAGGATGGTGGCCAGCTGCATGGCGCGGCGCTGCACCTCGGTGCCTAGCTGCGCGGCCGCGCGCTCGAGCATCTGCGGCAGGCGCCCGGTCTGTTCGCCCAGGCGCGCGAACATGGACAGCAGGCCGGGAAAGCGTTTCTTCTGCGCCAGGGCCGACGCCAGCGGCGCGCCCTCGCGCACCAGCGCCAGCGCATCCAGCGCATCGGCACGCAGGGCGCGGTTGTTCAGCGTCTCGGCCGCCGCCTGCAGGGCCCGCAGGATGGGCACGCCCGCGCCGGCCAGCATGGCCAGGGTGCTGGCGAAACGCGCGGCGTTGTAGCCGCGTGCCAGGCGGCCCACGACGGGCAGTTTCAGCCACCAGGCATCGAATTTCTCGCGGAACGCGGGCCGCGACAGCGCCGCGCGCAGGGCGGCGGCGGCCAGCACCAGGACGGCGAGCAGCGCCCAGCCCCAGTTGCGCACGAAATCGCTCAGGGCCAGCATGGCCGCGGTGAGCAAGGGCAGGGCGCGCTTGCTGCCGGCGAACACCCCCGCCACCTGCGGCACCACGTAGCCCACCAGGAACAGCACGATCACGATGGCCACGACCGTGACGATGGCCGGATACAGCGCCGCGCCGATGAGCTTGGCGCGCAGCTGCTGGCGTGACTCCAGGTCGTCCGCCAGGTTTTCCAGCACCTCACCCAGCGAGCCGCTGGCCTCGCCCGCGCCGATCACAGCGCAGTAGATCTCGGAGAACTCGCGCGGATGCAGCGCCAGGGCCCGGGCGAACGGCGCACCGGCATTCACCTCGGCGCGCAGCGAGGCCACCAGGTGGCGCTGCGCTTCGGCGTCCGATTCCTCGGCCAGGGCGGTGAGGGCCCGCTCCAGCGGCAGGCCCGAACCCACTAGCCCAGCCAGCTGCCGCGTCCACACCGCCAGGCCCGTGGCGTTGAAGACCGGGCGGGTGAACAGGCGCGCGGCCAGGCCCGGCCTGGCGCCGTCCTGCGCATCTGCCGCCAGAGCCTGCACATCCAGCGGCACCAGCGCCTGGGCGCGTAGCAGGCCCCGCGCTGCCTTGGGACTGTCGGCATCGACCGTGCCGCGGCGCACGTGGCCTTCGGAGTCCAGGGCTTCAAAGGAAAAGGCGGGCATGCGAGGGGCGGCTTGCGGGTCTGCGGATGGGGCTTGCCATGGTAGCGCCAGTAGTCGGCCCAAGGGTGGCGTGGAAGCGGCGTGCGCCGTCGCCTCGGCCGGTAGGCCGCCCCACGGGCAGCCGGAAAAGCCCCTGCTGCGCCATGCCGCAGTGCTTCCCTGCGGCATGGCGGGGCCTGGATTGCCGTGCTCTATACAATCGCGGCCCGGCCGAAATGCCCCCGGCGCAGCAATGCCGCCGGGGGCCGGCCGTTCGCGCCGTATGCGCGGGATGGACGGGTTGGGTGCGAGCGATGGGCGGTTTGTCCGACAGCGCGCACGCAGCAAGCACTACACCGCGCGGCAGCGGACTTGACGCATGCTTTGCGGCAGCACGCAAATGCTGCGCGAGCCCGCGGCAGCGGATACTCGAGCAACCCCACTACGGCTTTCGGCGGTGCCCGGCACCTGCCCTGCCAGCTTCATCATTCAAGACCATGACTACGACCCTGCAAAAACCTGTGGCGGCCGCCAAGAAAGATCCCAAGCTGGCCAACAACTGGAAGACCAAGCCGGCTGAAGAGCTGACCGACGCCGAAGTGCTGGCCATGCCCGACAGCGAATACATGAACGAGAAACAGATGGCGTTCTTTCGTCACAAGCTCGTTTTGCTCAAGCAGGAGATCCACGCCAACGCCGGCGAGACCACGGAGAACCTGCGCGAGGACACGGTGGTGGTGCCCGACCCGGCCGACCGCGCCACCATCGAGGAAGAGCACGCGCTGGAGCTGCGCACGCGCGACCGCGAGCGCAAGCTGCTCAAGAAGATCGAGCAGTCGATCGGGCGCATCGACGCGGGCGACTACGGCTACTGCGATGAAACGGGCGAGGCCATCGGTGTCGGCCGCCTGATCGCGCGCCCCACGGCCACGCTGTCGCTGGAGGCGCAGCAGCGCCGCGAGCTCAAGCAAAAGATGTTCGGCGACTGAGATCGCCCGCCGGGCCCGCGCAAGCGCCCGGTACCACCAGCCATGGGCAGGCAGGCCGCCCCTCCATCCTTCGCACCGCGTCTCTTGGACAAGGTGGCGGGACTGGTGCGCAAGGCCTGGAGCCAGCCCACTCTGGACGCGCCCGCACCCGGCGGGCACGACGCCCCGGCCGCTGCAGGAGCGCAGCCGCCCCCGCAGGGCGTCACCCTTGCCGAAGCGCTCGAGCGCAAACAGCGCAACGACGCCATCCGGCGCCATGAGTTCGGCCATCTGCGCGCCCTGCGTCGCCAGGGCGGTGCTCGCGCAGCCGCTCCCGACGAGCCTCTGGCGCGAAGCACCTTCCTGGACCACCAGCCCGCTCCGCTCCAGGAGCGGGCACATACGCTGCGCAAGATCGACGAGATCGAGGCACAGATAGCGCAGCAGTGGTGGAAGGCAGCGCCTGCGCCGGCGGCCCTGTTGCAGGCGCCGCTGGAGCTGCCGCCTGAGCCGTCACACGTCGACAGTGGCTACGACCGGGCCTTTGCGCCCACGGCACCGCTCAGTCTTCTCGATGGGTTGCCAGGGCAGGCGGCGCCCGGCATTTCCCCTGGTGCTGTCGGGCGCAACCGGCAAGAAGGGAAGCCGGCTGCCTCGGTGGAGGCTTTCCATCCACTCGCCACCACGTCTGCCGGAGTGCTGCAGGACCCGGACCTGGAAGAGCCCGCCCTGCTTTTCGCCCGGGGCGAGGATGCCGCCGCCGAGGCCGCCCTGCGGCAGCTGATGGCTGCGCGCGAGGGGTGCGAGACCGATGCGCGGCGGCTGCCGTGGCTGGCGCTCTTCGACTTTTACCGCGCCACCGACCGGCAGGCCTCCTATGAGGCCCTGGCTGGCGAGTACCAGGCGCGCCTGGGCGGGGAGCGGCTCCGGTGGCCGCTGCCTTCGCAACCGCTGGAGCCGCGGGTGGACGCCGCCACCTGGGAGGCCGCGCCGTTGCTGGGCCCCCGCTCGGTTGCCGCGCTGCAGGAAGCGGTCGAGCGCAGCGAGCGGCCCCGCGCCACCCTGGACTGGGCCCCGCTGATGGCCATCGACCTGGAGGCCGCGCCCGCCCTGGCCGCGCTGTTCGAGCGCTGGGCCGGGCAGACGGTCGATCTGCGCTTTCGCGATCTGCCGGCGCTGCGCACCGTGCTGCGGGCACAGACCCCGTCGGGCGACCGCCAGGTCGATCCGCAGTGGTGGCGCCTGCACATGGCGCTGCTGCGCCTGCTGGGTCGGGCCGAGGAATATGAATTCGTGGCGCTGGACTACGGCGTCACCTATGAAATACCTGCGCCTCCCTGGATGCCGCCGCGCAGCCGCTGCCGGCAAGAGGAGGAGGCCGCGGCGGGCGCGGCATCGCCTGCCGCCGGCGCCCCACGGGTGCCCGCGCTGGACGGGCCGCTGGAGGGGGACATCAGCGCGGTCCTGGCACGCCTTGTGCCACAGCTGACTTCCGACGGCCCGGCCCTCATCGCCTGCGACCGGCTCACCCGCGTGGATTTTCCCGCCGCCGGCGCCCTGCTGCGCTGGGCCATGGGCCGGCCGGAGGGCCAGCCGCTGCGCCTTACCGGGCTGAACCGGCTGGTGGCGGTGTTCCTGCGCCTGGTCGGCCTGGACGAGTGGGCGGTGCTGCAGCTGCGCGAGCCCTGACCGGGCCCGCGCCGGCGTCGTGCACCGAGCGCGCTTGCAAACGCGGCCAGCGCCCCCACATGGCAGCCCCATGGAACAATTTCACGGCACCACCATATTGAGCGTGCGGCGCCAGCTGCCGGACGGCAGCGTGCAGGTCGCCCTGGGCGGCGACGGTCAGGTCACGCTGGGCAACATCGTCGTCAAGGGCACGGCGCGCAAGATCCGCAAGCTGCACCACGGCCGCGTCCTGGCCGGCTTTGCCGGCGCCACGGCGGACGCCTTCACGCTGTTCGAGCGTTTTGAGGCCAAGCTGGAAAAGCACCAGGGCCACCTGACGCGCGCTGCCATTGAGCTGACCAAGGACTGGCGCACCGACCGCGTGCTGCGCAGGCTGGAGGCGATGCTGGCCGTGGCCGATGCCAGCGCCTCGCTCATCATCACCGGCAACGGCGACGTGCTGGAGCCCGAGGCCGGCATCGTCTCCATCGGCTCGGGCGGGGCCTATGCCCACTCGGCGGCCAAGGCGCTGCTGGACAACACCGAGCTGGGCGCGCGCGAGATCGTCGCCAAATCGCTCGCCATTGCCGGCGAACTGTGCATCTACACCAACATGCACCACACCATCGAGACGCTGTGAACCCATGTCCCTGTCCATGACCCCCCAGGAGATCGTCTCCGAACTCGACCGTCACATTGTCGGCCAGGCCCCCGCCAAGCGCGCCGTGGCGATTGCCCTGCGCAACCGCTGGCGCCGCCAGCAGGTCGAAGCCGGCCTGCGTCACGAGATCACGCCCAAGAACATCCTGATGATTGGCCCCACCGGCGTGGGCAAGACCGAGATCGCCCGGCGCCTGGCGCGGCTGGCGGACGCGCCCTTCATCAAGGTCGAGGCGACCAAGTTCACCGAGGTCGGCTACGTCGGCAAGGACGTGGACTCCATCGTGCGCGACCTGGTCGAGGTGGCCGTCAAGCAGATGCGCGAGGCCGACATGAAAAAGGTGCGTGCGCGCGCCGAGGATGCGGCCGAGGAGCGCATCCTGGACGCCCTGGTGCCGCCGCCGCGCTCGGGCGAGGCGGCCAGCGAGGGTACAGCCCGCCAGGTCTTTCGCAAGAAGCTGCGCGAGGGCCTGCTGGCCGACAAGGAGATCGAGATCGACGTGGCGGATGCGCGCCCGCAGATGGAGATCATGGGGCCCCAGGGCATGGAGGAGATGACCGAGCAGCTGCGCGGCATGTTCAGCCAGATGGGCGCCGAACGGCGTCGCGTGCGCAAGCTGCGCATCGCCGAGGCGCTGCGCCTGCTGACCGACGAGGAGGCGGCGCGCCTGGTCAACGAGGAAGAGGTGCGCGCCCGGGCGCTGGCCAACGCAGAGCAAAACGGCATCGTCTTCATCGACGAGATCGACAAGGTGGCCACGCGCCAGGAGACGAGCGGCGCCGACGTCTCGCGCCAGGGCGTGCAGCGCGACCTGCTGCCGCTGGTTGAGGGCACGTCCGTGTCCACCAAGTACGGCCCGGTCAAGACCGACCACATGCTGTTCATCGCCTCCGGGGCCTTTCACCTGGCCAAGCCCAGCGACCTGATCCCCGAGCTGCAGGGGCGCTTTCCCATCCGGGTGGAACTGACGTCGCTGTCCGTCCAGGACTTCGAGGCCATCCTCACCCAGACGCACGCCTCGCTCACGCGCCAGTACCAGGCGCTGCTGGCGACCGAGGGCGTGCAGCTGGAGTTCACGCCCGAGGGCATCACGCGGCTGGCGCACATCGCCTTCGAGGTCAACGAGCGCACCGAGAACATCGGCGCCCGGCGCTTGGCCACCGTCATGGAGCGGCTGCTCGACGAAGTGAGCTTCGCCGCCAGCGGTCTGTTGGGGCAAAGCGTGGTGGTTGACGCTACCTACGTGGACCAGCGCCTGGCCTCGCTGAGCCAGGACGAGGACCTGTCCCGATACATTCTGTGATGCTTTACGCAGGCCTGCCGGCAGGCCTTCACAAAACACTTGCACAGCACCGGCTAAGTGCCCGCTGAGCAAGGGTTTTTTGGTGCGAATTTACATTCGACCCCGCGCTTAAGTCGTTGATTTTATTGGGCATTGCCGGCTTCCTCGCCGGCTTGCCCGGCCTGCGTTTCCTGCTACAGTGCAAAAAAGTGCAATGAAGTGGTGAAAAGTGCCCTCGGCGCGTTTTTCCCATGCCGTGCTGGCCATTTCTGACCGAGGGGTCCAATTTCCGTGTTTCAAGGGGCGTCATCGCTGAGTCTGGATGCCAAGGGACGGCTGTCCGTGCCGACCCGGCACCGCGCCGCCCTGGGGGCCGAACTCACGGTCACCAAGCACCCCGACGGCTGCCTGATGGTCTTCCCGCGCCCGCAATGGGAGCAGTTCCGCGAGCGCATCGCCCAGCTGCCCATGTCGGCGCAGTGGTGGAAGCGCATCTTCCTGGGCAACGCCATGGACGTCGAAACCGACGGCACGGGGCGGGTGCTCATCTCCCCCGAACTGCGCGCGGCCGCCGGCCTGGCGCGCGACGTCGTGCTGCTGGGCATGGGCACGCACCTGGAGCTGTGGGACCGGGCGACCTACGAGGCCAAGGAAGCCGAGGCCATGCAGGCCGCCATGCCCGACGTCCTCAAAGATTTTTCCTTCTGATCCGGGGCTGCCCATGAATGAGCCCCTGAGGCATACCACGGTCCTGCGGGACGAGGCGGTCGAGGCGCTGCTCGGCGGCCCGCTGGGCGCGCGCGGCACCTTCGTGGACGGCACCTTCGGCCGCGGCGGGCATGCGCGCCTGCTGCTCGAGCGCCTGGCGCCCGACGCGCGCCTGGTCGCCTTCGACAAGGACCCGCAGGCCATCGCCGAGGCGGCGGCCATCCATGACACGCGCTTTTCCATCCGGCACCAGGGCTTTTCCCGGCTGGGCGAGCTGGCTGCGGGCAGCGCCAGCGGCCTGCTGCTGGACCTGGGCGTGAGCTCGCCCCAGATCGACGCGCCCGAACGGGGTTTCAGTTTTCGCTTCGACGGCCCGCTGGACATGCGCATGGACACCACGCGTGGCCAGAGCGTGGCCGACTGGCTGGCCACGGCCGAGCAGACGCAGATTGCGGAGGTGATACGTGAATACGGCGAAGAGCGGTTTGCTGGCGCCATTGCAAAGGCGATTGTTGCTTGGCGCGCGAAGCAGGGCCCGGTCACGCGAACCGGCGAGCTGGCCGACATCGTGGCTGGCACGGTCAAGACCCGCGAGCCTGGCCAGAACCCGGCCACGCGGACCTTTCAGGCTTTTCGGATTTTCATCAATGCCGAGCTCGACGAGCTGCAGCGCGCGCTAGAGGCCAGCCTGGCCGTGCTGGCGCCGGGCGGGCGGCTGGCGGTGATCAGCTTCCACTCGCTGGAGGACCGCATCGTCAAGCAGTTCATCGCCCGCCATGCCCGCGAGCGCTACGACCGGCGCGCGCCCTTTGCCACGCCCGAGCCCATGCGCCTGGCGGCCGTGGCGCGCGTCAAGCCCTCGGCGGCCGAGGTGGCGGCCAACCCGCGCGCGCGCAGCGCCATCATGCGCGTGGCCGAGCGCACGGAGCAGGCCTGATGCTGCGCCTGAACTTCCTGCTGCTGCTGGCCGTGATGGGCAGCGCCATGGTGCTGGTGCACAGCCAGTACCAGTCGCGCCGGCTCTACACCGAGCTGCACCGCGCCATCGCCGAGTCGCGCCAGCTCGAGACCGAGCACCAGCGCCTGCAGGTGCAAAAACGCGCCCAGGCGACGCCCCTGCGCGTCGAGCGCCTGGCGCGCGACCGCCTGAAGATGCACATCGCCACGCCGGCCATCACGCAGTACGTGACGGACGACGGCAGCGCGCCGGGCGCGGCCCCCCGTACCGCGGGGGGGCAGCCGTGAGCCGCAGCCTGGCCTACACCTCCAGCCCGCTGCTGGCCAGCCGCACGCCGGCCTGGCGCAGCCGCTTCATCGTCGCCCTGGTGGCGCTGGGCTTTTGCGCCCTGGCGGCGCGCGCGGCGTACGTGCAGGTGATCGGCAACGAGTTCTTTCAGCGCCAGGGCGAGGTGCGCTTTGCGCGCACGCTGGAGCTGCCGGCCAACCGCGGCCGCCTGCTCGACAGGAACGGCCTGATCCTTGCCTCCAGCGTGCCGGCGGCCAGCATCTGGGCCATTCCCGAGGACGTGGACACGGAAAGCGCCGAGACGGCGCCCAAGCTCAAAGAGCTGGCGCGCCTGATGGACATGCCCCTGCCGGCGCTCATGGCCAAGCTCGCCGACGAGGACAAGACCTTCGTCTGGATCAAGCGCCAGCTCGACTGGGACGTGGGCCAGCAGATCCAGGCGCTGGGCCTCAAGGGCATTTATCTGCGCAAGGAATACAAGCGCCAGTACCCCGAGGGCGAAGCGGCGGCGCACATCGTCGGCTTCACCAACGTCGAAGACCACGGCCAGGAGGGCATGGAGCTTGCCTTCGACAAGGAGCTGGCCGGCAAGCCCGGCTCCATGCGCGTCATCAAGGACCGCCTGGGCCGCGTGGTCGAGGGCGTGGGCGCCGAGGTGCCGCCCGTGGACGGGCGCGACATGCAGCTGTCGGTGGACAGCAAGGTGCAGTTCTTCGCCTACCAGAAGCTGCGCGACACGGTGGTCCAGCACAAGGCCAAGGCGGGCAGCGTGGTGGTGCTGGACGCCCACACCGGCGAGGTGCTGGCGCTGGCCAACTACCCAAGCTACGTGCCCGACCAGCGGCGCAACCTGACCGGCGAGCAGCTGCGCAACCGCGCGCTGACCGACACCTTCGAGCCCGGCTCGACCATGAAACCCATCACCGTGGCGCTGGCGCTGGAGTCGGGCCGCGTGCGCCCCGAGACGCTGATCGACACCACGCCCGGGCGCATCACCATCACCGGCTCGACCATCAACGACACGCACAACTACGGCGTGCTCACGGTGGAGGGCGTGGTGCAGAAGTCCAGCAACGTCGGCACCACCAAGCTGGCCATGCAGATGCCGGCCCAGGAGATGTGGGAGACCTTCTCCGCCCTGGGCTTCGGGCAGAAGCCGCAGATCGTCTTTCCCGGCGCGGTGAGCGGGCGGCTGCGCCCCTACAAGAGCTGGCGTCCGGTCGAGCAGGCCACCATGAGCTACGGCTATGGCTTGTCGGCCAGTCTGTTCCAGATGGCGCGCTCGTACACCGTATTCACCAACGGTGGGCGCATCATTCCCGCCACCATGCTCAAGAGCAGCCAGCCGGCGGTGGGCGTGCCGGTGTTCTCCGAGCGTACGGCTGACCAGGTGCGCAAGATGCTGCAGATGGCTGCCGGCCCCGGCGGCACCGGCCAGAAGGCGCAGACCGTGGGCTATTCGGTGGGCGGCAAGTCCGGCACGGCGCGCAAGCAGGTGGGCAAGAGCTACGCCAGCGGCAAGTACCGTGCCTGGTTCACCGGCATCGCGCCGGTGGAGAACCCGCGCATCATCGTCGCCGTGATGATCGACGAGCCGAGCAACGGCGTGATCTACGGCGGCGCCGTGGCCGCGCCGGTGTTCAGCGAGGTGACGCAGCAGACCCTGCGCCTGATGGGCGTGCAGCCCGACGTGGCCGTCACGCCGCTGATCGTCGCCAACCCTGTGGAGGAGTCGCTGTGAGCGGCCCGCAGACCCTCGCCACGCTGCAGCAGGCGGTGGACTGGCTGCGCGCGCACACCCGCGGCACCCTGCGCACCGACAGCCGGCAGGTGACGCCGGGCGACGCCTTCATCGCCTGGCCGGGCGCGGCCACCGACGGGCGCGCCCACGTGGCTGCGGCCCTGGCGCGCGGCGCCGCCGCCTGCCTGGTCGAGGCGGGGGGCGTGCAGGCGTTCGATCTGGGCGGCGACGCGCGCATCGCCGCGCTGCATGGCCTCAAGGCCGCCACCGGCCGGATCGCCGCCGAGTGGTTCGGCCGCCCGAGCGAGCGCCTGCAGGTGCTCGCCGTCACCGGCACCAATGGCAAGACCAGCAGCGCCTGGTGGCTGGCCGAGGCGCTCAACGCCCTGGCGTCCTGCGTCGGCCCCGCCGCGGCACCGCAGCCAAAAAGTGAGCAAACTATCGAGGCTGCATGCGGGCTCATCGGTACTTTGGGTGTGGGTATTCCGCCCGACCTGGTGGCCACCGGCCTGACCACGCCCGACCCGGTGCAGCTGCAGCGCGCCTTTGCCGACTTCGCGCGCGCGGGCCTGTCCGCCTGTGCCATCGAGGCCTCGTCCATCGGCCTGGCCGAGCAGCGCCTGGCGGGCACGCACATCCGCGCGGCCCTGTTCACCAATTTCACCCAGGACCACCTGGACTACCACGCCGACATGGCCGCGTATTGGCAGGCCAAGCGCGTGCTGTTCGACTGGCCGGGCCTGCAGGCGGCGGTGGTCAACATCGACGACGCGCGCGGCGCAGAGCTGCACGACGAGCTGCAGGGCCGGGCGGGCCTGGACCTGTGGAGCATTTCGCTGCAGCCGGGCGCCCGCCTGGTGGCGCGCGGCATCACGACAACCGGCGCGGGCCTGGCCTTCACCGTGGCCGAGGGCGCGCACGCCGTGCCGTTGCAGACGCGCCTGGTCGGCCTGTTCAACGTCTCCAACCTGCTGGGCGTCATCGCCGCCCTGCGCGCGCTGGGCGTGCCGCTGGACGACGCGGTGGGCGCCTG
Organism: Melaminivora sp.; assembly: GCF_032059615.1. Taxonomy (NCBI): domain Bacteria; kingdom Pseudomonadati; phylum Pseudomonadota; class Betaproteobacteria; order Burkholderiales; family Comamonadaceae; genus Melaminivora; species Melaminivora sp. The sequence continues at coordinate 45,219 of NZ_DAMCAM010000016.1, forward strand.
TGTGCGCCTCGGCCACGTGCCCGGGCGCATGCAGCAGCTCGCCGGCCCCGGCCAGCCGCTGGTGGCGGTGGACTATGCCCACACGCCCGACGCCCTGGCCCAGGCCCTGGCGGCGCTGGCGCCGGCGGCGGCGCAGCGCGGCGGCCAGCTGTGGTGCGTGTTCGGCTGCGGCGGCAACCGCGACCGCGCCAAGCGCCCGCTGATGGGGGCGGTGGCGCAACAGGGCGCGGACCGGGTGGTCGTGACCAGCGACAACCCGCGCGGCGAGGCCCCCGAGGCCATCATCGACGAGATCCTGCAAGGCACCCGCGCCGGCGCCGATGTGCGCGCCGAGGCCGACCGGGCTGCCGCCATTGCCCAGGTGGTGGCCGCGGCGGACGCGCGCGACGTGGTGCTGATTGCCGGCAAGGGCCATGAGGACTACCAGGAGACGGCTGGCGTGCGCCTGCCGTTCTCCGATGCCGAGCACGCCCGCGCCGCCCTGGCGCGGCGCGCGGCACGGGCCGGGGGCGCAGACCAGACAGACCGACAGAGCGAAAGAAAGAGAGAGCCCCGAGAGTGAAGAGCAGCCCCGTCCCGGCGATGCCCCCGGCAAGCATGAACCTGACCCTGCAGCAGGCCTTCGACCTGGTGCGCGCGCGCGTGCCCGGCGCACGCCTGGTGGGCAGCGGCGCCGTCACCATCGCCCGGGTGCACACCGACACCCGCACCCTGGCCGCGGGCGACCTGTTCGTGGCCTTGCGCGGCGAGCGCTTCGACGCCCACCACTTCCTGGCGCAGGCGCGTGCCGCCGGCGCCACAGCCGCCCTGGCCGAGCAGGGCCTGGCCGAAGCCGGCCTGCCCGGCATCGAGGTGCCCGACAGCCGCGCCGCCCTGGCGGCCCTGGCCGCGAGCTGGCGCGCCAGCATGGCACTGCCGCTGGTGGCCGTCACCGGCAGCAACGGCAAGACCACGGTGACGCAGATGGTCGCCGCCATGCTGCGCGCCTGGCAGGGCGACGCGGCCCTGGCCACGCAGGGCAACCTGAACAACGAGATCGGCGTGCCGCTCACGCTGCTGCGCCTGCGTGCCACGCACCGCGCGGCGGTGGTGGAGCTGGGCATGAACCACCCGGGCGAGATCGCCCAGCTGGCCGCCGTGGCCCGGCCCACGGTGGCCTTGGTCAACAACGCCCAGCGCGAGCATCTGGAGTTCATGCACACGGTCGAGGCCGTGGCGCGCGAGAACGGCAGCGTGCTGGCGGCCCTGCCGGCGGATGGCACGGCGGTGTTCCCGGCGGACGACGCCTTTGCGCCGCTGTGGCGCGAGCTGGCCGGGGGGCGGCGCTGCCTGACGTTTGCCGGGGGGGCAGGCCCCTCACCCCAGCCCTCTCCCCAGAGGGGCGAGGGAGCAAAGACGCAGCAGCGGTCGGAAGCGGCCTTGCCCCCTCTCCCTCTGGGAGAGGGCTGGGGTGAGGGCCAGCGCGCCCCGCACGCCGACATCGCCTGCAGCGCCGCCCGCTGGCAGGACGGCGCCTGGCAGGTACGCATTGCCACCCCGCAAGGCGCGTTCGACACCCGCCTGCATATCGCCGGCCGGCACAACGTCGCCAACGCCCTGGCGGCCACCGCCTGCGCGCTGGCTGCCGGCGCGCCGCTGGCCGCCATTGCCCGCGGCCTGCAGGATTTCCGCCCGGTAACCGGCCGCTCGCGCGCCTTTGCCGTGCAGCAGGAGGGGCGCGCGATCACCGTGGTCGACGACAGCTACAACGCCAACCCCGACTCGGTGCGCGCCGCCATCGAGGTGCTGGCCGGCCTGCCCGCGCCGCGCCTGCTGGTGCTGGGCGACATGGGCGAGGTCGGCAGCGACGGCGCGGCCCTGCACGCCGAGGCCGGCGTCTGCGCCCAAGGCGCGGGCATCGAGCAGGTCTTCGCCCTGGGCGAGCTGAGCGCCCACGCCGCGCACGCCTGCGGCGCGCGCGCCCGGCACTTCGGCGACATGGCCGCGCTGCAGGCGGCGGTGCGCCAGGCGCTGCCGCAGGTGGCCAGTGTGCTGGTCAAGGGCTCGCGCTTCATGCGCATGGAGCAGGTGGTGCAGGCCATCGAGCAGGAGGGCGCGGCATGCTGCTGATGCTCACCCAGTGGCTGCAGGGCCTGTCGCCCGAGCTGGGCTTCCTGCGGGTCTTCCAGTACCTGACGTTGCGCGCCGTGATGGCGGCGCTGACGGCGCTGCTGATCGGCCTGGTCGCCGGCCCGCGCGTCATCCGCCGGCTGACCTCGCTCAAGATCGGCCAGCCCGTGCGCGCCTACGCCATGCAGACACACCTGGCCAAGAACGGCACGCCCACCATGGGCGGGGTGCTGATCCTGCTGGCGATCGCCATTTCCACGCTGCTGTGGTTCGACCTGTCCAACCGCTTCGTCTGGATCGTGCTGGCGGTGACGCTGGGCTTTGGCGCCATCGGCTGGGTGGACGACTGGCGCAAGGTGGTCAACAAGGACCCCGAGGGCATGCGTTCGCGCGAAAAGTATTTCTGGCAGTCCGTGATCGGCCTGCTGGCGGCCTTGTACCTGGTGTTCTCGATTTCCGAGAACTCCAACGCCCGCGTCTTCGAGCTGTTCGTCACCTGGGTGCAGTCGGGCTTCTCGCTGGACCTGCCCCCGAAGGCCGGCCTGCTGCTGCCGTTCTTCAAGGAGGTGAGCTACCCCCTGGGCGTACTGGGCTTCGTCATCCTGACCTACCTGGTCATCGTGGGCTCCAGCAACGCCGTGAACCTGACCGACGGCCTGGACGGCCTGGCCATCATGCCGGTCATCATGGTCGGCTCGGCGCTGGGCATCTTTGCCTATGTCACGGGCAACGCCGTCTATGCCAAATACCTGCTGTTCCCGTACATCGCCGGCTCGGGCGAGCTGCTGATCTTCTGCGCGGCGCTGGCCGGCGCGGGCCTGGCCTTCCTGTGGTTCAACGCCCATCCGGCCCAGGTCTTCATGGGCGACGTGGGGGCGCTGGCGCTGGGCGGCGCGCTGGGCACGATCGCCGTCATCGTGCGCCAGGAGATCGTGCTGGCCATCATGGGCGGCATCTTCGTGGTCGAGGCGCTGTCGGTCATGCTGCAGGTCGCCTGGTTCAAATACACCAAGCGCCGCTATGGCGAGGGCCGGCGCCTGCTGAAGATGGCGCCGCTGCACCACCATTTCGAGAAGAGCGGCTGGAAGGAAACGCAGGTCGTCGTGCGTTTCTGGATCATCACCATGCTGCTGTGCCTGGTCGGCCTGTCCACGCTGAAACTGCGATGAACCCGCCCGTGCACGCCCCCACCCCTCCGGACGCCGGCAGCGCGCCCGAATTCACCGCCGCCCGCGACGCGGCCGAGTTCGTCGCGCGCATCTTTGCCGAGGTGGGCGACGAGCCGCAGGAGCGGCAGGACCTTCTGCCTGCGGCTTCCATCGCCGCTGCGGCGCCGCAGGCAGAAGGCGCGGACCCCGACCCCGCCGCCCTGCAGGCCACACTGGCGACGTTGCTGGCCGGCCGGCGCGTGCTGGTGCTGGGCCTGGGCGCCTCGGGCCTGGCGATGGCGCGCTGGTGCGTGCGCTGCGGCGCCGAGGCCGTGACCGTGACCGACACGCGCGCGCAGCCGCCGCAGCTGGCGACCCTGGCGCGCGAGCTGCCCCAGGTGCGCTTTCTCAGCGGGCCGCTGGACGCGGCGCTCTTCGAGGCGGCGGGCGAGGTGCACGCGGTGTACCGCTCGCCCGGCCTGAGCCCCGCCGATGTTGCTTCTTTAAAGATAGCTGAAACCCAGCGCCAGACAAGGGTTTCAGGCGAAATTGACCTGTATTCCGAGGCGCTCGATGCGCTGCGCGAGCGGCACGGCTACCGGCCTGCCGTGCTGGCGATCACCGGCACCAACGGCAAGACCACCGTGACGTCGCTGGCCGGCCAGCTGCTCGCGCAGGCCGGGCTCGACGTGGCGGTGGCCGGCAACATCGGCCCCACGCTGCTCGACACCCTGGCCGCCCGCCTGGACGCTGGCGAGCTGCCCCGGGCCTGGGTGCTGGAGCTGTCGAGCTTCCAGCTCGACGGCGCCGCGCGGTTCGAGCCCACGGCCGCCGTGGTGCTCAACCTGACGCAGGACCACCTGGACTGGCACGGCGGCATGGCTGCCTATGGCGCGGCCAAGGCACGCATCTTCGGCCAGGGCGCGCTGATGGTGCTCAACCGCGAGGACCCGGCCGTCATGGCCATGCTGCCGCCCGCGCCGGCCCCGCAGCAGACCGGGCGCGGGCGGCAGCCCGCGGCCCAGGAGCGCGCCTACATCACTTTCGGCACCGACCTGCCGCGCCGCCCGGGCGACTTTGGCATCGAGGTCACAGCCGGGGTGGCCTGGCTGGTGCGTGCCCATCCGGCCGACGAGACGGCGCGCCGCGGCCGCGCGCGCGCCGCAGCCGCGGCGCAGGAGCTGCACATCCAGCGCCTGATGCCGGCCGAGGCGCTGCGCATCCGCGGCCGGCACAACGCCGCCAATGCCCTGGCCGCCCTGGCGCTGGCGCAGGCGGCGGGCTGCCCGCTGTCCGCCCTGCTGCGCGGCCTGCGCGATTACCGCGGCGAGCCGCACCGCGTGCAACCCGTGGCCATCGTGCGCGAGGTGGAATATTTCGATGACAGCAAGGGCACCAACGTGGGCGCTACGGTGGCCGCGCTCACCGGCCTGGGCGCCGAGCGCCGGCTGGTGGCCATCCTGGGCGGTGACGGCAAGGGCCAGGACTTCGCGCCGCTGGCCGCGCCGGTGGCGCGCCATGCCCGCGCCGTGGTGCTGATCGGGCGCGATGCGCCGCAGATTCGCGCCGCGCTGCAGGACTGCGGCGTGCCGCTGCTGGCGGCTGGCACGCTACCCGAGGCGGTGGCGCTGGCGGCCGCCCGGGCACAGCCGGGCGACGCCGTGCTGCTGTCGCCCGCCTGCGCGAGCTGGGACATGTTCAACGGCTACGAGCAGCGCGCCGAGGTGTTCTGCGCGGCGGTGCAGGCGCTGGCCGAGGACGCCGGCCAGCCCTGGGCGGGAGGCGCGGCATGAACACCACCACGGCGACCCCCTCCATGGGCCGGACGCGCGGCTGGCGCGGCTGGCTGGGCGCGCGCGGCCAAGCCGCGGGCGGCGGCGCCGATGCGCTGCCGGTGCGCGTGGGCGGCACCGAGTACCGCCAGGGCACGGCCACGCCGGCCTACGTGCTGGGCTTCGACCAGGCGCTGCTGTGGGTGGTGGTGCTGCTGCTGGCCTTCAGCGTGGTGATGGTCTATTCCGCCTCCATCGCCATGCCGGACAACCCGCGCTTTGGCGCCATCGCGCCCACGCACTTCGTTGTGCGCCACGTGGTGGCCATCGGCGTGGGCTTCGTCGCGGCGCTGATGGCCTTCCAGGTCTCCATGAACACCTGGGAGCGCATGGCGCGCTGGCTGTTCGTGGCCTCGCTGCTGCTGCTGATCGCGGTGCTGGTGCCGCATGTGGGCGTGGTGGTCAACGGCGCGCGGCGCTGGATCAGCCTGGGGCTGATGAACTTCCAGCCGTCGGAGCTGGCCAAGTTCGCCGTGCTGATCTACGCGGCCGACTACATGGTGCGCAAGATGGATGTCAAGGAGCGGTTCTTCCGCGCCGTGCTGCCCATGGCCGCGGCGGTGGCCGTGGTCGGCGGGCTGTTGCTGGCCGAGCCCGACATGGGCGCCTTCATGGTGATCGCCGTGATCGCCATGGGCATCCTGTTCCTGGGCGGGGTGAACGCGCGCATGTTCTTCCTGATCGCGCTGATCCTGGTGCTGGCCTTCGCCGCCATGGTCTGGCTGTCGCCCTGGCGGCGCGAGCGCATCTTCGCCTACCTCGACCCGTTTTCCGAAGCGCACGCCCTGGGCAAGGGCTACCAGCTGTCGCATGCGCTGATCGCCATCGGCCGCGGCGAGGTCTTCGGCGTGGGCCTGGGGGGCAGCGTCGAGAAGCTGCACTGGCTGCCCGAAGCACACACCGACTTCCTGCTGGCCGTGATCGGCGAGGAGTTCGGCCTGATCGGCGTGCTGCTCCTAATAGGCGCCTTCCTGTGGCTGACGCGCCGCATCATGCAGATCGGCCGCCAGGCGATTGCGCTCGACCGCGTGTTCCCCGGCCTGGTGGCGCAGGGCGTGGCCATCTGGCTGGGTTTTCAGGCCTTCATCAACATGGGTGTGAACCTGGGGGCGCTGCCGACCAAGGGCCTGACCCTGCCGCTCATGAGCTTTGGCGGCTCGGCCATCCTGATGAATCTGGTGGCGATCGCGGTGGTGCTGCGGGTGGACTACGAAAATAAACTATTGATGAGGGGAGGCCGCGCATGACCGGCAGGACCGCCCTCATCATGGCCGGCGGCACCGGCGGCCACATCTTCCCGGGCCTGGCCGTGGCCGAGGAGCTG
>NZ_DAMCAM010000017.1:0-51597 GCF_032059615.1 Melaminivora sp.
GGTGCGCCAGACGCTGGCCAGCCTGGCGCGGCGCGGCGAGGTCTTCCAGGTGGTCAAGGATTTGTACTATCCAGCGGCTACACTCGAGCGCCTTGCCGCCCTGGCACGCACTTGCGGCCAGGCCCCCGACGGCCTGCAGGCCGCGGCGTTTCGCGACGCCACGGGCCTGGGGCGCAAGCGGGCCATCCAGGTGCTGGAGTTCTTCAACCGCGTCGGCTTCACCCGCCGGGTGAAGGATGCGCACCTGCTGCGCCCCGGCACCCCGCTGTTCGAGGGCGGCGGCTGAGATTTTCTGGAAGGGAAGCGTCCCTGGTGGGGCGCCCGGGCTTCAAACCCGGTGGACTGCGCCACGCGTGGTCGGAAGGTTCGACTCCTTCTCTCTTCCGCCCCTCCTCCATCACCACCAAAACACTTCGGCTATTTAGCCGCTTTTTCGCGCGCGTTGACCGCCAAAAATCAACGTGTTACGCTTGGTTATCTGGTGTTTTATACAGTATTACACCAACGGCCATGCAACCCGTGTTCAAGGCCAAATCATCATTTTTTGGCCTGTCAAGTGGCCTATAGAACAGATGCCCAAGCGAATACTGGAGATGACAGCGTTGGAGGTCTCGCGCCTGAAGGCAGAGGGCGCCTACTCGGTGGGTGGCGCGGTCGGGCTCCACCTCCAGGTTATCGGCGGCTCGCGCGTGTGGGTCTATCGGTACGTCTTCATGCGGCAGCGCAGGCGCATGGGTCTGGGCAGCTATCCAACGGTGAGCCTGTCTGCGGCACGCGAGGCGGCGCGTGCCGCTCGGGCGCTGCGTGATTCCGGCATCGATCCCATCAAGGATCGACAGGACAGACGCGAAGCCGCCCGGCTCGCCGCCGCGGCGCTGATCCGGTTCGATGATGCGGCCGACGCGTACATCCGCGAGCACGAGAGCACTTGGCGCAACGCGAAGCATGCCCAGCAGTGGCGCAACACGCTGAGCATGTATGCGCACCCCAAGATCGGCAGCGTGTACGTCTCCGACATTGATGCCCAGCATGTACTGCGGGTCATCTCCCCGATCTGGAAGACCAAGACGGAAACCGCCTCGCGCGTGCGTGGCCGCATCGAGCAAATACTGGACTGGGCCACGGCCCACGGCCACCGCACGGGCCCCAACCCCGCGCGTTGGCGCGGGCAGCTGGAGTACATCCTGGCCAACCCCAAGAAACTAGCCCCCGTCCAGCACCTTGCGGCCGTCCCGCTTGCCGATCTGCCGACGGCCTACGCGACGATTGCAGCGGCCTACGGGCAAAGCTCCCGGGCGCTGCGCTTTTTGATCCTCACGGCGGCCCGCTCGGGCGAGGTGCGTGGCATGCTGTGGAGCGAGGTCGATCTGGAGGCCAGCCTGTGGACGGTGCCGGCGGACAGAATGAAGGCGAAGAAGGACCACCGGGTGCCGCTTTCGCGCCAGGCGCTCGCGCTGCTGCGCTCGTTGCCGCGCGAAGCCCACGTAGAGCACGTCTTTCCCTCGACCCGCAAAGGGCCGCTATCCGACATGGCGCTCACCACGCTGATGCGCCGGCACAAACTAGGAGCCGTGCCCCACGGGTTCAGGTCCACCTTCCGCGACTGGGCCGGCGAGATGACGCACCACCCGCGCGACGCGGTGGAGCTGTGCCTGGCCCACACCATTGACACCAAGACCGAGGCCGCCTATCGGCGCGGCGACATGCTGGATAAGCGCGCGGTGATCATGCAGGAGTGGGCCGACTACGCCGCCGGGCCGCTGCCCGCCGCGTAGGGTGGGCGCGCGTCTTCAATCTGCGGCTGCGCCGCCCCAAGCCTTGGGGCAAGCCTGCAGCCACTCAACCACCTCCGACACCAACCAAAACAGCTTGGCGCCCATCTTGCGCGGGTGGGGGAAGGCGCGTTGCTCGATGAGAGCACGCAGGGTGTTCTCGGCAATGCCCAGCTCATCGAGCAGCTGGGCCTTGGTGAAGATGATCCTGCTCATGCGAATAGGTCGCCCTGCCCGTGGCTGCCTGCGCTCATCCGGCGCCAATACAGCGGCTCCAGATCCCATTCGCAGCGAGCACGCTCGCGCCACACATCCATCCCCGGGCCGGGCAGAAGGTCGGCGAACCACCCTCTCATCACGTGTCCATCATCGTGCGGAATGCCGTCTTGCAACCCCCATCGTTCGCCCTCGATGCCAGAACGATGGTTGCTCTCGTCGCCAGCCAACTGGCGCACCACCCGGATGCAGTAGCTGTAGCGGTAAAGCCCGACGGGGCGCAGATAGGCGCCCACGGGTGGCAGCGAGGCGATCACGCCGCGCCCTCGCTCGCCCATTGCACGGCCTCGGTGATCTCGCGCAGCGCCACGCGCAGCCTGGCCAGCTCACGGGCCGCGGCCAGGCCCTGCTCGGCATCCAGCTGCCGCATTTTTCGCACGGTGGCCAGCTCGTCCTCGGCGCGCAGCGCGCGCCGGCGCCAGTGGGTCAACGTCTTGCTGTTGTCGCTCATGACTTACTCGCAAAGCCCGTAGGCAGAGGCGCAGGCGGCCGGCTCATCCAGCACCTGCAGCAGGTCGTACTGCCGGCCGCCGCGCGTGGTCTTGGACCACTCGATGCGCGCCCAGATGTTCAGGTCGGCGAACACCTGGCGACGGTCGGCCGCAGAGTGCGCGTCCGCCATGAAGGTGGAATAGCCGCGCTTGGCGCACATCCCGACGGTGCGCTCCCACTCGGCGATGCGCTGCAGGTGTTCTGGAAAGCGCACGGCGATCTGCCGCAGCTCAGCCTTGCCGCAGTTGATGCAGGGCATGCAGCCCACGCGCGTCATGCCCTGGCGGTATAGCGGATTGGGCTGCACGCCGCGCGCAGCGGCGAAATCGAACACCTGCTGGGCCGTCCACTCCACGATGGGGCGGAAGGTCCACAGGCACGGGCCGACACGCTCGGACTTCTTGGCGTGGCGCCGGTTCGCGGACTCGTCTCGGCGCACGCCCTGCCAGCTGATGACGCGGTGTCCGGCGTCGATCAGGTCCAGCTGGAAGCCGACCGCCATGTTGCGCTTCAGCTCCTCGGTGCAGAACTGGGCCTTGCGGGACGGGAAGCGCCCCTTCCACATGCACAAGTCGAGGAACGGGTTTCCGCTGGGGAACATCACCGACAGCGCGCGGCGCTTGGCCTTGTTCGACCACCGCACCTTGCGGCCACCGTCCCAGCCCTTGGCCTGGCGCGGCGCCAGCTCGCCGGTGGACTCGCCGTCCTCGTCCAGCACCGGGAACAGGCGCACCGCGCCGGCCTTGTCGCGCAGGTACACGGGGTTGCCGGCGCGGTCGGTCTTGGGCACGCGCCGGTATTCGCGGCGGGTGCGCACGTCGCGGGCGATGAACTGGCGCTTTGCTGCCAGCTGCTCGGCGAAGTCGGCCTTGAGGCGGGTGATGGTGATGCCCAGGGCCGCCTCCAGGTAATCGAGATAGTCGTAGACGGCCTGGTCCTCATTGCCGGTATCGCAGAAGATCGGGACGACGCTGCCGGCGGGGCAGCGCTCCAGCGCGATCAGCAGCGTGGCGAGGCTGTCTTTGCCGCCGGAGACGGACACGATATGCAATTTTTTGGCCTGCCCAGTCATGCGGCGACCTCGCCCCCAAACGGCACGATCGCATCCGCCCGCACCCGCCCCAGCTTGATGTCTTCGCTCAACGCCATGGCGCCCGGCAGCACGGCCTGGGCCAGGACGCTGTGCTCGAGCATCAGCTCGGCCGACACCTCCAGGGCCAGCTGCAGCTGCGCGGCCCAGGCGGCGTCCCAGATGCAGCCGTCCACCGCCATGCGCAGCACCTCGGCCAGCGCCTGGTGCAGCCCGGCGCGGTTGTCGCCCGCCACGGGCCGCTGGGCGGCCACCTCGGCGCCGATGCCGAGCATGAAGGCCAGGCGCGACAGCAGCTTGCGCTGCTCGCTGCCATGCTCGACCGCCAGGCAGGCCAGGCCGATCTCGAGCATTTCGTTGTACAGCCACTGCAGCGCAACGGCCTTGCCCACCGGGCTGCACAGCGCAAGGTCTGCGCGGCTGCGCAGGTGCCGGCCCTTCTTCCGGGCCCTCATGCCGCCACCTCGGCCGTGGCCGCCTGCAGCGGCTCCGCTCTCGGCTGTGCTGCCCGCGGCGGGTACATGACCCACAGCCCCAGCCCGCGCGCCAGCTGATGCTCGACCTGCGCGCCGCGCGATTCCTTCCAGCCGGGCAGCAGATAGATAGCGTCGCAGCGCGCCAGCTGGGCAACGGCCAGGCGCATCCAGCCCAGCCACGTGCCGCCGCATGCGGGCAGCCCGTTCTCGGCCGGGTTCTCGACGTTGAAGCCGCGTGCGCGCAGGTGCGCGGCGGCGGCGTGGAAGGCGGGGTAGTTGCTCTCGGGCAGCCCCGTCATCGGACCAGCGATGTACACGCGCATGGCGTCAGCCCTCCACCGGCTCGATGCGCTCGACGCGCAGCACCTGCTTGCCGCTGGCCAGCTGCGCCCGGGCGTGGGCCTGCATGGCGTTGGCCGCCTTGACGCGGATGGTGGGCAGCAGGCCGGCGTCGGCGAGATCCTCGACGTTGGCCGGGTCCCAATCGGTGGGCAACAGGTGCGCGCGGTAGCTGCGCAGCGCCTGGATGTTGTGGATGGGGTGCATGACGGTCCTTTCCTTGTTACGGTTTTGATAGCTGACAGACGAAGCCCACAAAGGTCAAATGCGTGATTTCCTGCGGTTTCAGGCGGCCGGGGCCGGTTGCTCGCAGGGCGTGCACACGCAGCACGGCAGCGCGGCGCGCGCCAGCCGCGCACGCTCGGCGGCGAACACGGCAAGCAGGTGCTCGGTGGTGGTTGCGGCGGCGGGCACGTAGGGGCGCGGCGCGGCGGGTGGTTGGCAGCGCTGGCAAGGCGCGGGCAGGTGTGCGGGCATGGGTTACTCCCTTGCGGTGGCGGGGTGGCTGGCTGGGGCAAGTGCGGGGGCCGGGGCCAGCAGCAGCGCGCGGTCGATGGGCGCGGCGAGGGCCTCGGCCAGGTCGGCCAGCAGCTCGGCGGGCGTGTCCAGCACGTCGCGCTTCATGGCCTCGCGGGCCTCGGGGCCGTCGCCCATCTCGTCGCAGCGGCGGCGGGCGGCGCGCAGGGCATGCATGCGCAGATCGGCCAGCCGCTGGTCGGCTGGGCCCATGCGGCGGCGCGCCTGGGGCGTGGTGGTGTGGGGTGCTGCCTGTTTTTTCATCATTTCCAGGCCTCCTGTCGCTGCAGTTGCTGGATCCGGCGGTAGTGCGCCACCGCTTCGGGCGTGCACCAGTCCTCTTTTTCGTGGTCCCCGCGGCCAAAAACCAGGCGGCGCAGCTCGTGCGTCAGGCGGGCCGTACAGTTATTGAAACCAGTCCAAGCGCGCGGCAAAGCCGCGCGGGCGGGCGCCTCGCCCTGGGCGTCGCCCTGCTCAGGCGTGGCCGCTGCCGCGCCCTCGCCCAGCACCGGGGCCCACATGATTCGGCGGCTCACCAGCCAGCGCCCGGCCATGCGGCCGCGCTGGGCGAGCAGGCCCACCACCCGGCCCACCTTGACCTCCTCGCCGTAGCGATTGACGGCGCCGGCCTCGGGCGGGCGGTGCGCGGTGCGCAGGTGCCACTGGCAGCGGCGCACGGCGTGGCCGCCCATCGCCTCCATGAACAAGCGCCAGTCCGCGCGCAGCTCGCCGCGGCGGTGGCAGGCGTGGTAGGCGCGCAGCGTCTCGCGGTCGCCCTCGCGCTGGAACAGCTCCAGCTGGTCGCCGGTGACGCGGCGCAGCTCGCGCCAGACCGTGACACTGGGCATGCCGATGGTCTGAAACTGCCGGATGCCCCAGGTGGCCGCCCAGGCGTCCACGCGCTGGTGGCCCTGGCCCTGGCCCTGGCCCGGCTCCTGAGCGGGTGCCCGGCCTTCGGACTGCGTGGGGGCGGCGCCGAAATCCATGGTGATCTGCTGGCCGTCCACCAAGTCCTGGTGCTCGGCCAGGGCCAGGTGGCCCACGCTCTTGGCGATGTACTTGGCCACGTAGCCGGCGGCGCCGCCCTTGAGCATGCGCTTGACGTTGATGCGGTTGTCCGCCGCGCCGCGCTCGTCGCCGTCGTCGCTCAGCCAGTAGCGGCGCACCGTGGCCTCGATCTGCTGGGCGCCGGCCTCGGTCTCGGCCCACACCAGCATGTGCCAGTGCGGCGTGGCGTCGTGGTGGGGCTCGGCCACGCGCAGGCCGTACATCTTCACGCCGCGGCGGGCCAGCGCGGCGCGCGTCTTGGCCCACATGTCGCGCAGCCACTGCTGGCCGTCGCGCGGCGTGGCGCCGGCGTATTTGCGGTTGGGCACCGGCCGGCCGCCGCTGCCCTGCTTGACGGGGTGGAAGCGGCTGGGCAGCGTCAGCGTCACGAACAGGCCCACGTGGGCGCGGGCGTCGGCGTATTCCTCGGCGCCGCGGATCCGCGTCATCAGCTCGCCGCCACGGATCAGCGGGTTGGACGTGCCCAGCTCGGCCAGTTCGGCCAGCGTGAAGACCTGGCCGGCCTCGTTGCGGTACAGCGTGCGGCCCAGGGCCTCGGCGTTGCGCTTGAGCTGCGCCTGGCGGCGCGCCATGCCCTCGCTGCTGACGTAGCCGCCCCGGCCCTTGTGCACCAAGCCCAGGCCCACGGCGCCGGCCTCGACTACGCGCGCCACGTGCACGCGCAGTCGGCGCCGCCACCAGGCCGCGTCCTGCGCCCGCTTGATGGCGGGCTCCCCCTGGATGGGCTTGTCTTCCACGATGCCAACGCAGCGGATCAGCATGCGGATGCTGTCCACGCGCTCGGCCAGGCCCAGGGCCTGGCTCTGGCACAGGGCGTCCAGCTCGTCGGCCTCGGCCGCCAGCTTCTTGGCCATGTCGCAGATTTCGTAGTCCTGCAGGTTCCACAGCGTGGCCGCGCCGAAGCGGTCCTCGTGCCCGGCCAGGGCCTGCATCAGGTCCCAGGCCTGCGCCCACTCGGGCGGCTGCGCCAGCCATTCCTGGGCCGTCAGCGCGGCGGCGACGATGGGCGGCGTGCTGCGCTCGAAGCGCGAGCGGATGGCGGCTTGCCAGGTCGCAGGCGCGCAGCGGATCACGCGCTCCATGTGCGCGGCCGCCTTGTGCAGCGTGGGCTTGTTCTTCTCCCACTCGGACAGGCTGCCGTTGGGAAGGACGCGCGGGATGGTCGCCACGGTGCTACACCCTCGCGGCAAGGGCCGTCACGCCGCGCAGGTGGTGGCGGCCATCGCGGATCACCGCCTTGACCGCCTGCTGCTCGGGCTCGGGGAACTCATGCCAGTGGCGGCTGGCCAGCGTGTCCAGGTCGGCCACGTCCACGCCGACGCCGGCCACCATCAGCAGCACCATGCGCCACTGCAGGGGCAACTTGCGCCACTCGGCCGCGGCGGCATCGACGAAGCGGCCTTTGCTGCTGATCTGCACGAACTCGTCGCGCAGCACCATCAGACGCTGCAGCACTTCGCCGCTGGCAGGCGCTGGCGCCTTGGCGGGGGCCTGGGCCACCACTTCCTCGCTAGCGCTCATGCCGGTGCCGCCCCGTTGTTACCATGCGTTGCTTGCAGTACCGCTAGAGCCTTGGCGACATAGCGCAAGGCTGCGCGCAGCTGCGCCACATCAGCATCGGACAGGAGGGAACTTTGACCACCAAGCTCATCAAGGATGTAGAGCCGCTGACCATGGACAGCCAAATACTGGCGGCCATCGAAGAAAACACCCACCCGGACCTGGGCGGGACCGTCATGGTCATTGGGGTGCGCAATGGCGCCGGGCAGCTGTACCGCACGGCCAAGGTCGCAGGCCTGGCCAGCTTCATGGGCGTGGTCGGTGCCCTGCAGGACCTGGGCCTGACTGACGAGCTGGAGCACGAAACCGGCATGCGCGAAGGCTGCGACGCCATCTTCAGTGCCACCGATTAGCTGCGCCGATGGCTGGTGTGCATGGGCGCTCATGCGGCACCTCCTTTGAGCTTGCGCAGGCCGCAGCCGCAGGCGTTGCAGCCCAGGCGCTCCAGCACGTCGAAAGCGCGCTCCCAGGCCTGTTTCAAGTTGGCCGCCAACACGGGTTGCAGACGCAAACCGGCTGCAGTGCGGTAGGTCATGACGTAGCAATTCACAGCTTTCCTCGGTTTTTGGGCAAAAAAAGTCCCTGCCTGGCGCGGCGCGCCTTGCAAAAAGTGGGTTCGGGTGGGTGATGGGTGCCGCTGGCTTTCAGCGGCTGGCGGTCAAGTCGTGTCGGCCGCCTTGGCGCTGCCGGCGAACAGGTCGCCGGTTATGGGTGTGGTGAATTGCGCTTCGTGCTGGGCCTCGCCGGCGTTGTCCAGCACCACGCGCACCATGTCGCGCCGCACGTGGCTGGACAGGGGCAGGTTGACGGTGGGGTCTGGCGTGGCCGATGGGCTCAACGTGCGGACCACCTCGGCCATCACGACGTATGTGTGCCCGCACTCCACGTTGCTGCAGGCGTAGATTGATTCGCGCATCGTGTCGCTGACCATCCGGCTGGTGCGAATCTCGGACGATGCGCGGCAGTGCGGGCACGCCCAGCGCGTGCCCTCGTAGCGCAGCTGCCGCCCCTGGTGGCTGGCGCGCGGGCGCGGCGGCTTGGCCATGCCCAGCGCCAGCACTTCGGCTTTGCTGTTCATCATCGTCATCCCCTCGACGCCGTTTTGTTCGTGCCGCTTTTGAGCGGCTATTTGCTGCTGATTGCTGCCGGGTGGTCAGTGGCCAGCGGCCCGGTCCTGCAGGTAAGCCTCCAGGCCACGCAGGTACATGCGCTTGACGAACACGCTCGTGGGCCGCTCGTCCTCGTCCGCCAGCTGGCGCGCCTGCTCGAACTCGGCGGGCTTGAGGCGCAGGCCCACTAGCTGCGGCCGGCGGGTGGGTTGCTTGGGCGTGGGCTCGTCCAGGCGGCCGGCCTTGCGGTTCTTGGCCACCAGGGCCTGCAGGCCGGTGGGTTGGGTCGTTGCTGCTGCTGTCATGGTGGTCCTTCGTGCCCGGTTGTGGGCTTGTCATCGGGGTGGGGGTGGCGGTTGTCCACCACCAGGCGGGGGCCGGGCCGTATGCCCGTCATGCCGTAGACGCTGCGATCAAGCTGGGCGCTAATTAGCCGCTCGATCACAGCCGTGGTGCTGGGCATGTGCCATGCCTGGCGCAGCCGCTCCAGCTGGTGCTCCAGCTCGGCGGATACCTCCACCAGGTGCTCTTGGGTTTGCATCGCGCATGGCCTGCTGGCGCTGGTCAGCAAATAGCTGCGCCGCCGGCGGCAGTCGCTGCGGGCACGTTGCCCAGGCCCAGCTTCTGCAGCTCTTTCTCGGCGGCCAGCAGGGCCATGTTCTGGATCAGCGTGGCCTTCTGTACGCCCAGGCGGTCGGCCAGCACGGTGATCAGCTGATCGTCCGCGCGCTTGAAACGCACGGTGTGCCGAAAGTCGCGGCGTTGTTGCTTGTCGTCGTATGCCATGTGCTTACCTCCCGCCGAAATCGGCGCGTGTAACATGCGGTTATCGGTGTATGTCGTAATGCGCCGCACTATTGCACGGAATACCGTGCGTGTCAATCAATGAGCACAGATTTCCGTACATCGCTAAGTGAGCGGCTGCGATCTGAGAGGGACAGGCTGGGCCTTTCTCAACCGGACATGGCCGCTCTTGGGAGCGCCAAGCCGCGCACCTATCAGGACTGGGAGAGGGGCATCGCTGCAGTCAGCACGGAATTCCTGTCGGCGGTTGCTGATAGTGGGCTTGATGTCCAGTACGTGGTCACGGGCCGTCGCTCTCCCACTCGGTTGTCCGGCGCTGCGCCAGCACCCGAGCCGCACGACGACGCCGATGCCGTGCGGGTGCCGCTGTACAGCGCGACTGGCAGCATGGGCCCCGGCAATGAGTTCATTACCGAGGATGTGATCCTGGGCGAAGTGCCGGTGTCGCGCCGTTGGCTGGCTGCGCATCTGCCGCGCTCACGTCCTGCAGCGCTGCGTCTGGTGCACGCCTACGGCGACAGCATGGCCGGCACGCTGGAATCAGGCGACTTGGCCCTGGTAGACACCGACCAAACCGTGGCCGATGTGGACGGGGTGTACGTGCTGCAGGCCAACGGCCAGCTGTTCATCAAGCGGGTGACGCGGCGCATGGACGGGCGCTGCGAGGTGTCAAGCGACAACCC
Source organism: Melaminivora sp. (assembly GCF_032059615.1). Lineage (NCBI taxonomy): Bacteria > Pseudomonadati > Pseudomonadota > Betaproteobacteria > Burkholderiales > Comamonadaceae > Melaminivora > Melaminivora sp. Next base: position 10,186 of record NZ_DAMCAM010000017.1, read on the forward strand.
GAGCGTGCGCACAGTGGATGTGCTCGATGGCTCGCAGCAGGTGCGCATTTGCGGGCGGGTGGTGTACGGGTGGAACGGGAGGCGCTTCTAGCCATGAGCGTGCTTCATTTCATGTACACCGACGCCGCGGGCGAATCCACGCTTCGCGCGGTATCCAACTGGACCGAGGAAGGCCATTACATCGTTGGCAACTGCGCAGCTGCCGGTGGCGCCCCTCGGACGTTTCGCAAGGACCGCATATCCCGTTACCTTGACGGTTGCGAGGTGGCGCTCGCAACACCGTTTGCCGGCCCGCCTCCCAAGCTCTCTCGCACCCTCCCACAAGACAGCCGGCCCCATATCCTTTTCACCGGCTTTCCTGCCGCCTTGCGCTCGGAGCTTGAACAGCAATGCGCTGCAGCAGGTCTCAAGGTGGTGAAGACCGTCACGCAGCAGCTAGCTTTTCTTTGCGCTGGCCCTAATGCCGGCCCTGCCAAGCTGGCGAATGCTCGCGCACAGGGGGCGTTCATCGTCTTCGAGCCAGATCTCCCCGAGCTGCTCGAATCTGGCGTTCTGCCGGATCACATCGCGGACTAGCTTCTATGCAGCTCGCCCGCCTGGCCCTATTGCTCGCGCTGGTCAGCAGTCGGCCTGGTAGCTGCGGAACACGTTTTCCGATGCGTTGCATGCGCCGCACACGCGCCCCGTGTCTGGCTGCACGCGCACGGCCTTGTCATCCCACAGCGCAATGAGCCCCGGCGCTTTGACGTTGGTCACCTCAAGCTGCGGAAGATCGTTGTCGCTCAGCCATTTTTTAACAGCTGCCGCTCCCACTGCTGTATGCGCGCGCACGGTGAAGATGCGCACTTCAAAGCCCTGCGCCCGCCAGCGTCTCACGCGATCCCACATGGCGCTTATCGGCGCTCCAATGCCGTTCGTCACCCGTGTTGCCAAGGTGCCGTCAAGGTCTACCGCAATCCATTCTTTTGCCATGCGCGCATCTTCCCTCCGAAGGGTCTGTTCTTTCGGTGCGCTTGTTGTGTATGGCGCAGCCACTTCCGTACCTGCCAGATATGCAGGAGTCCGGAGTTCTTCCCGACCGGATCGTCGATTGATCCATGCCGCACGTGATGCTGGCTTTTTCACGAAGAGAGGGTGCCCATGAACAGAAAGATCGTAGGCGGCGTTATTGCCGCATCCCTTTGCGCTGCAGCTCTGCTCTATGCGTCACCGTACCTCACGCTGCACCAAATTCGCGGTGCCATTGAGCGCAAGGATGCCGATGCGGTGTCGGAATACGTGGACTTCCCCGCGCTGCGCGAGAGTGTGAAGGCCCAAATGCTGGTGCGCATGCAGTCCGAGATGGACAAGCCCGAAATGAAGGGCAACCCCTTCGCGGGCTTCGGCCAAGTGCTGGCCATGGGCCTGGTCAACCAGTTCACCGAAACCCTGGTGTCGCCTGCCGGCGTGATGCTGATGCTGGAAAACGGAAAGCCGGGCAAGCCCTCCGACGTGGCTGCCGCGGGGATTGGCGTCGGCGCCAGTGAGCCCGGCAAGCCCCGCAAGGACTTCGCGGTTGACTATCAGGGCTGGTCCAAAGTGCTTGTCCACCCCAAAGGGGAACAGGGCGGCTTCATCTTCAAGCGCGACGGTCTTCTCAGCTGGAAGCTGGTTGGCGTACGCATGGATGACCTGAAGTAACCGTGCTTACTCGGCTACAGCCCGCGCATCATCACCCCCGCCGCGCTCCATCTCCAGCTTGGTTGTGAACCCGCCGTCGCCCAGCGTGTGCGTGGCGGTCTTGACAAGCCAGTCGGTGCCATCGATCTGCGGCTTGAACCCGGCCACCGTGATCGGCGCCTGGGGTGTGATGTCTGGCCTGCCCAGGGCCAGCGTCAGCTCGAAGGTGGCCTTGCCGCGCTCCATGCGCTGCAGCTCGGCCCGGGCGGCGGCCATAGTAGATTGCGAAATTAGAAGGAAAAGTCCATGCCAAAAAAAGACACCGCAGCAAAGCCAGAGGTTTCTGATATGCAGCAACAGTCTTCCGTGCAAATGCTGGAGATCGGAAGGCTGGCTCTTGATTCTGCCAATCCGCGCCTTCCTGAGGCTGTAGAGCGTGATGAGCCATCGATGATGGCCTTCATCGCCGAATCGACAGCCATCGAGGACTTGATGCAAGCGATTGGGCAAAACGGCTTCTTCGAAGGGGAGCCAGTGGTGGCAGTCAGGGAAGGCGGTGAATATGTAATTGTTGAAGGCAACCGCCGATTGACGGCGGTCCGGCTTCTAAATAATCCCTATGTAATAGAAAAGCCATCTGCGCGGATCGTCAGTATTTCAAACGATGCGCAGTATAAACCCGCTGCAATTCCTGTAATCGTAAGGGAAACCCGCGCAGAAGTTCTGCCATACCTCGGCTTTAGGCACATTACAGGAGTCAAGCAGTGGGAGCCGCTGGCAAAGGCCCGTTATATCGAGCAAATATTCAATAGCACAGATAATTCGCTTCCGCCAGATGCCCGGTATGCGCAGGTTGCCAAAACTATAGGCAGCCGGAAAGACCATATACGCCGCAATCTTGATGCCTTGGCTGTGTATAGACACATCAAAGAGAACGATTTTTTTAACATTCCCGACCTGTCTGAGAGAACCATTAGGTTCGCTGTGCTTTCAACTGCAATAGCGGACGAGCGCATAGGCGCGTATGTCGGGGCCTCGGAGGCGGCCAACTCGGCAGCAAACGAAGACGAAGATTTTATCCCTACGAACCCCATTATCGAACCCGGGGCGCTGAAAAAACAGCATATCAAGGAGCTAGCGGAGTGGCTCTACAAAACCGATGAAAAAGGCGCAACCCGGGTTGGGGAAAGTAGAAATTTAAGACAGCTGTCAGCTGTTGTTTCTACGCCAAAAGCTTTGGAGGCATTCAAATCTGGCAGCACTCTTTCTTACGCCTACAGGATAACCAAGGGAGCAAGTGAGGAGCTCAAAGAACTACTATACGAAGCAGAAAATGTGCTTACGCGAGCTGTGGGCTTCGTTGCAAATGTCAGCTATGACATGGAGCTATATGAAATAGCGAAGCAGCTGCGCGAAAAAATTGTCCTTATCGGAAAAACCCTTAAAGACAAGCAGATTTCTAGCGATGACTTTTAAGATTGGCCCTGTTCATAGAAACGTCCCTCATTTACTAGCAGACTTGGTCGAATTGTTGCTAGTAGTGGGCTATGACAAAATGACCCATATCGCAAGGCAGAGCGCAGAGGCCATCGTCATGGCTTCTGAAACTCACCCTGAAGAGCTCGACGAGCAGGAAGCCGAAAGCTCAGGTGCAGAATCAGACGCTGAGAAGCACGACTTCTCTTTCATCGCGATGGATGACGTGTGGAAAGTACTGCAGTACCGGGATAAATTCTTCGGAGAGAATTACCCCTTTGATATTGATGGCGACTCAATAAGGCCAGCATTGGAGTTGTCAGAAGGTGGCAGGCTCTACCGGTTCCTTTTGGCGTGCTCCCGGCTGAAATCTTTTTCAAGACAGCAGCGTTACGAATGGGCTAGAGGGTTCGCCACGCTAAGCGCCTTTTCTCTAAAGCAGGGGATGCCCGAAGCAGCGCTTGTCAGAATCTTCGATGCAAATTCTGACGACCGAAAGAGCTATTACACGACTGATCTGCGCCAGGCATTGGAAATTTTGGGAGATGATCTCCACGCATTCTTTGTTAATAAATCCGAGTGTCAAAAAATCCACCCTTCCGGAGATGCCTCGCTAGACATAGTCGGCATCTACCCATTTTTAGATGGTGCGTCCGGGACAATCGCGATATTGGGACAATGCGCCGCAAGAGAAACAGAATGGCCCTCTAAAAGATTTGAGGGAAGCCCCGCAACACTAAGCACCTACTTTACTCTCACAAGTACGCCTCAGCACGTAACGTTCATCCCTCTAAGCTTCCGTCTTTCCACTGGCGGTTGGGTGGATGCAAGCAAAGTTACCGGCACGTTAGTTATTGACCGGGGACGGATGCTTAGCCTCTCGTTGCGTTCTAAAAGTCTAACGCAAATAATTGACTCGGAGTGGTTCAAGAAGTTCGAGGCAGCAATAAATATAACTGTTGCATAAGTATCACCAGATATCCGGAAGCATCCTAGCAACCGCTTCAAATAGTGGAGGCGGCACAGCATTCCCGGCAACTTTATATTTCATATCTAGGCTGCCAGCTTCTGTTTCTGGAAATTCGAAGCCCTTCGCAAATCCCTGCAGGCGTGCGGCCTCGCGATAAGTAAACCGGCGTGCGGGACTGTCTGTCTCAAACCGCCATTCGTTGTGCTGCACCTTGACCATCGCCGGGCTGATGGGGTGCAGCGGCATGTGCCTTGGGTTGGCCACAATGGTTCGGGAAGTCTCGTCCCAGCCGTTGCGTCGGTCGCGCGACATGTAATACCAGTGGAAATCCTTTGTATAGAACTCGCCTTCCGGCCATTCGGGCAGGTCGCCGATGGCGTCGCGGATAGTCACAGTCGGCCTGTCCCTCCCTTCGCCGTGTGTGGGGACAGGGAACTCGTAGCGCGCGCCCATATCGCTGCGTATGCCGACAATGAAAATGCGCCTGCGCTCTTGCGCCACGCCGAAGTCGGCTGCGTTCAGCACTTCCGCCTTGACCTCGTAGCCTGCTGCCGTGAATACCTTGATTTGATCTTCTAGCAAATGCCGGAAGTTCTTGCGCACCATGCCGGAGACGTTTTCGACGATAAAAGCCTTGGGCCTAACAAGGCTGAGCGCCCTGGCAAACTCCAGGTACAGCTTGTTGATCTTGGCGTCCGGGTTGCGCACACCTCCCTGGCTGAAGCCCTGGCAGGGGTAGCAGCCGGCAAGCAGGTCAGCCTTGGGGAAGTGGCGGATTTTTGACACATCCTTGACCTGGTAGTCGGTCTCCGGATGGTTGGCCAAGTACACATCCCGCGCATAGGGCAGGATGTCGTTGGTCATGACCACTTCGAACCCTGCAGCCAGAATTCCGGCGTCGGACCCGCCGCAGCCTGTGAAAAGAGAGATCGCTTTCATGATGGTTCTTTGCGCAAGGCGGCAGTTTAGCGGTCCAATGCCGCCCTGGCCATAGGCAAAAGCGGTTTCCCGCAGCCTGAACGCTTCTGCGCAGGACACCCGTCGGCGATGTACTCTTGGCGCGATGGACACGCTCAGCCCAGATGCCCGCAGCCGCTTGATGTCCCGGATCAAAGGGAAGAACACCAAGCCCGAGATGGCGGTGCGCTCGGCGGCGCACAGCCTGGGCCTGCGCTTCCGCCTGCACGACAAGCACCTACCTGGCTGCCCGGACCTCGTGCTGCCAAAGCATCGCACCGTCATCTTCGTGCATGGCTGCTTCTGGCACCGCCATGGCTGCAAGCTGGCATCCAACCCAAAGAGCCGGCAGGACTACTGGGGCCCTAAGTTCGAGCGCAATGTGCGGCGCGATGCCGAGCACCGCGCGGCTCTGGAGGCCGCAGGCTGGCGCGTAGCTGTGATCTGGGAGTGCGAAGCAAGGGCGCCGGATGCGCTACAGGCCAGGCTCATCGAACTGTTCGGCTTGCGCTGCGGCTCCTAGGCGGGCGGCCTGCGCTCCGTGCGCCTGGCGGGCGCATCGCCATCCACTCCGCGCCTCTCCATCTCCATGCGCGTGGTCAGCCCGTTGTCATCCAGGCTGTGCTCCACCGTCTTGCACAGCCAGTCGGTCCCGTCGATCTCGGGCTTGAAGCCGCGCACGTTGACCGGCGTCTGCACCATCAGCGCGGGCTGGCCGACAGCCAGGGTGATCTCCAGCGTGGCGGCGCCGCGCTCGATGCGGCCCAGCTCGGCCTCGGCGGCGGCCATGGCGTCGTCTTCAGTGGCGTAGCTGTCGCGCAGGGTTTTCAGGTTGTCCTCGGTGCCAGCGATGGCGCCTTTCTTCTCGGCTGCGCCAGGGTCATGCCATAGGGCGCGCACGCCGGTATAGCTGTCGCGCGCGGCGGCGTGGTAGCGGTGGCGGTCGCCAGCGGCGCGGGTCAGCACGGTGGCGTCCAGCTCTTCGCTGCTGGCGGTGCGGGTGCTGCCGATGGGCAGGAACACCAGCCGGCCTTTTTTGACGGTGGCCACGGCATCGTGCTGGCGGCCCAGGCGGGTCAGGAAGTGCACGTCGCTTTCGTTCGTCTGATCGACGTGCGGCACTGGGATGTTGGCCAGGCTGGCGTCCACCTTGGATTGCAGGCCATTCTTGGCGGCGATGCCCTGCACGATCTGGCCCAGCGTGGCCTGGTGCCAGCTTTGCGTAGCGCGCTGGCGCAGGGTTGCGCGCAGCTCGGCGCTGCGGCAGCGCAGCTGCACCACGTCGGGGACGCCGCTGTGCTCGATCTCGTCAACCAGGTACGTGCCCTTGTCCACCATGCCCGTGTGGCGGTAGCCCAGGTGCAAGGCGACGGTGGCGCCCACGGGCGGCAAGGCCAAGTTGCCGGTGGAATCGTCCAGGGTGATGTCCAGCTGATCGGCCTCTTCGCCGCGGCTTTCGCGCAGGGTCAGGCGCATCAGCAGCGGGCGCACGGTCTGCGAAATATCCCGGCCGTTGACCTCCAGCCGGTATTGCACCTGCCGGTACTCGGTGCCGGCGTCGTGCAGGTCCACGGCCATCACATCCACCAATCCCAGTCGTCGCCGGTCCACCAGTCGCCCCAGTCGTCGCCGCCATCGGTGCCGCCGCCGGGGTCGGCCAGGGCATCGTCCACGCGCGCCAGCGACACGGTGAACTCGACGCGGCGGGCCACGCCCTCGCGCACGAAGATGGAGCCCGTTTCCTCCACGTTCTCGATCACCCAGGCGCCGAAGGCCTCGCCGGCGCCGTTGACCAGGGCGTAGGCCTTGCCCTGGCCGGCCATGTCGCGCAGGCGGTCCAGCGCGCGGCGGTCGCCCATGAATTCGGGTGCCTGCAGGCCGCTCAGCGTGATGGTTTCGTCGCCCGGTCCCACGTACTGGCGCGCCGGCCTGGCGCCCACGCGGCTGTTGCTGGGGTGGCGCCAGCTGCTGGCGCGGCGCAGGTCCTGGTAGGCGAGGGTATCGAGGGCAAAAACAAACTGCCCCAGGGCGGCCATCATGGTGGGCGGTCCTTTCAGTCGATATCGGCCAGGGCGCTGTAGCGGCGGGATGCACGCTCGCGCTCGCGACGGTCCAGCTCGGCGGATACGGCGCGGGCGATGGCCTGGGCGTCCATGCCTGGCGCGGCGTTGACGGTGATCTGGTAGGTGCTGCCGCCCATGGTCGGCGCCGCAGCTGCTGGTGCGCCCACGGCGGCCATGGGTGCCATGGTGGCCGTGACCATGCCCAGGGCGGCGGCGCGCACCATGCCGCTGCCGCGCTGCATGCCAATGGCGGCCCCCTCGGTCACATGCTCGCCCAGCCGCATGAACACGCGGCTCGGGCTGTGGATGCCCAGCTGTTGCTTGAACCAGTCGATTGAATCGCCGGCGGCCATGCTGATGGCGTCACGCACGGCGGTGATGCGGCTTGTGATGCCGTTGGCCATGCCCTGCACGATTGCGGCGCCGGCCTCGAAGAACTGGGCACCCAGGCCCCACACATACTGCGCAGCGCCCGACACGGCGGCGCCTATGTCTTGCATCAGCAGCTTGAAGCCGCCCACCACGTCCTGCCAGCGCGAGTACAGCATGTAGCCCGCCGCAGCCAGCAGGCCGATGGCCAGCACGATGGGATTGGCGATCAGGAACGCCGCCAGCACCCGCATGCCGCCCAGCAGCAGGCCGGCGCCCGCGCGCAGGAGCGTGAACGCCCGCCCCAACATGAATCCCGCGCGGTACAGCAGGCCCATGGCCGGCGCGGCAGCCTGGGCGGCGATGCGCGCGGCGGCCAGGTTGAGCAGCCAGCGGCCCAGCAGAAAGCGCGCCATGTGCAGCGGCCCCAGCACCGCAACGATTCCGATCACCAACGCGCCCATGGCAGACAGCAGCGCCGCCGTGGCCGCTGCCGTCAGCGCCAGGGCCTTGGTGGCGCGCGGGTTCTTGCGTGCCCAACCGCCCACGGCGTTGGCCAGCTCTGCCAACCAGCGGAGCAGCTGTTTCAACTCGGGCGCGATGGATTTCCCCAGGGCCGCGAGCATGTTAGTGAAGCTGCCATCAGCCGCCTCTGCGGCGTTTCGCAGGGTTTTCAGCTGCTCGTTCACGCGCTGCTGCAGGCTGGCCTGATCGGCCAACTTCTTGGCGGCTTCTTCGTAGCCGTCGATGCCCTTGTTCATCAGGGTGTTGACCACCTGCAGGGTTTCCGCATCGTCGCCAAACAGTTCCTTGATGACGCTGCCGCGCTGCATGGTATTGAGCTTCTGCAGCTTGTTCAGCTGCTTAAACAGCTGCTCGATGCCGCCGAACTCGCCCCGGCCGTCGCTGAAATCCAGCGTGAACCCTCCGCCTGCGGACTTCACGGCGCTGTTGGCCTTGCCCAGCTTCTTGGCGTCCATGCTGGCCTGGAACACCTTGCGGATCGCGTTGCCTGCGGACGCCCCATCCACCATGCCCGCCTGGTTCATCATGACCATCATCGGGCTGAGCGCATTCATCACCTCCATGCCTTTCTTGCGGGTGATGTCCAGCACAGGTGCCAGCTTGGTGAAGCCCGACAGCATGTAGTCGGCATCGGCGCCGGCATAGTGTCCGCGCTGCACCATGTCCAGAACGCCCATCATTTCGGACTCGGTTGCCCGCGTGGCGTCCTGCATCTTCGCGGCCATGGTGGCCGCTTCCTTCGGCACCTTCTTGAGCTGCACGGCCAGGTAGGCAGCCGCCTCGGCCGTTCCGCCCAGGATGGTCTTGTCGCTCAGGCCTTCCTGACTCAGGGCCTGCATCAGCTCGGTAAAATCCTTGGTGTTTCCCGGCAACCTGTCGCCCAGCTTGGTGGAAAGGTCCAGCATCTGCTGCATGGACGCGGGGACGGTGCCATCAGCGCGCATCAGCGATGCGCCCAGTTGCGCCTCTGCATCCTCCGCCGGCATGAAGGCCTTGATGGCGGCCTGCAGCGGTGCGCGCGCCTTGGCGCCGGCCATCTGCAGGCCCACGCCGGTGGCGCCCCATGCGCCCAGCTTCACCATGGCCTTGCTGTGCTTCTCGCGCAGTGTGGCCAGTCGTTCCTCCACCTGGCGCTGCTGTTCTACCTTGTGGCGCTGCGCGTCCAGCTGGGTGTTGGCCGACTTGATGGCGCTGGCCAGCTGCTGCTGGTCCACGCGGGCGTCGCCCCAGCCGCGGTTGGCCATGTCGGCCTGCAGCCGCTTGACGACGGCCAGCTGCTTTTCGTAGTCGGCGGTGAGCTGGCGCACCACGGCCCGGCTGGCGTTTGCGGCCTTCGCCTGCTCCAGCATGCTGCGCGCGTTGTCCAGCTGGTCGCGCTCCTTCTCGAACCGTGCCAGGGCACGCTGCTGGGCTTGCAGCTTCTTGATTGCGGCTTCGGCTTGCCCCACTGCCTGGGCGGTTGCCTTGCTGCCGGCGGCCACAGTGCGCAGTGGGCCGCTGACCTTGTCCACTGCGGCCAGCAAGACCTCCAGCCGGAGTTTGTCAACCATGGCGCGCCCCTTCGGCGCACGGCGCGCCCGCTACGCGGCCTGGTCCTGGTCGCGCCAGCGTGCCCACAGGTACAAGGGCAGCAACAACACGCCCGCGCCCATGCACAGCAGCCACAGCATTGCTGCGGCCCAGGCGATGTACATGATGGCGTCGAACATGGTGGTGCATGTTATCGCGTCCTCTCAGGCGGTGCGTTCAGGGCGTTGTGGCGCTCGACGGCCAGGTGGCGCCACTGCATCAGCTCGCCCAGCTCCATCGGGTGCATGGTCTCTGGCGTCCAGTGCAGCAGCATGGCCACGTCGGCCATGGCTTCCTCTACTCGGCCAGGGATTCCATGGCCGCCTTCGGCACCAAAAAACCGGCCACCTCCACGCTGCAGGCCACCAGGTCGGCAGGGTCCATTTCGTCCACCTCGTGCTTTGCCAGGGTGGGCGCGGTGATGCGCGGCAGCAGCGTTGCCACGGCGTCGGCCTTCATGGTCAGCAGGTCGGCCAGGGCCAGTCCGCGCAGGTCGCCGGTGCGCGGCTTCATGAGCTGCAGCCGCGTGATGGTCTCGCCCTTGCGCACGATGGCCTCCTGCAGCGAGACCGAGACGGCCGGGCGGCCGTTGACGCGTCCGCCGGCGGGCTGCACAGCCGTGGTTTCCTGGTTTTCGTTCATTGGGTTGATCCTTCGCTTTGGGAATGAAAAAAGCGGCCGGCCCAGTCAAGGGCGCGCGCCGCTGAAGAGCCGTTGGCGCCCCCGTGCGCTTCCCGGCCTACTGGAGACCTCTCGCTTTAGATACCCAGGGCGGCGCGCGTGCTGGCCAGGTTGTCCTGGCCGCCCACGCTCTCGACCATGTTCACCAGGTCGATCTCGATCTCCACCTGCCCGTCCACCACTTCCTTGTAGTAGCTCAAGGAGTATTTGTAGGTGCGCTCGGTGGCGTCGCCGGCCTTGGCGCTGCCGGGGTCGCGCTCGGTGAGGCGGCCGCGCATGACCACCTCCACGGGGATGACGGCTTCGCTGTCGTCGGCCTGGATGGCGCCGGCGAAGCGGATCAGCACGGCGTCATGCGTGGCGGCGCCCCACTTGGCCACCAGGCCGCCGATCCAGCCGGCGGCCTTGATTTCGGCCTCCATCTTTTCCTGGCCGAAGTCCAGCTCGATGGGGCCGTTCATGCCGCCGCCGCGGTATTCCTCCAGTTTGCGCGACAGGGTGGGCAAAGTGACTTCGGGCACCTCGCCCATGTAGTTGGTGCCGTCCACGAAGGCGGCGAAGGCTTTGAGTTTGCGCGGCAGGGCCATGGCGTTGTCCTAGGGTTGTGCTGTCAGGGGTGGGCGGCAGCGCGCGTTATTGGCCGGTGGCCACGCGGATGGCCCAGTCGGCGTAGTAGCGGTCGGTGATGCGCTGGCGAAAGCCCAGGTCTTCCAGCGGTGGCAGCGGCGTGTAGTCGTAGTCGATGGTGAGCTTGCCGCTTTTCAGCAGCTCGGTGGTGTTCACCTCGTAGTCGATCCAGGCCTTGCCATCGAGGATGTAGCCGCCGGCTTTCAGGCTGCGCATGCGGGCGTTGATGCCCTCCAGGATGTCTTTGACCAGGGCGGGGGTCAGCGGCTTGTCGATGAACGAGAAATGCCCCTCGGCCATGGTATCGGCCAGCACGTGCGCAGTACGCGTGGCGGTCTCAAAGCTGAAGGCCTCGTCGGCGCTGCAGGTGCGGTTGCCCCAGAAGCGAAAGCCTTGCCTGCGGATCAGCGTGGTAACGCGCCCTTCGTTGAGCAGCGTGGCATCGCTGGCCGGGCTTTGCAGATCGAAGAACACGTCGCGGCTGATGCCGGTAGGGCCATTGACGGGCACGTTCGACAGGCTCTTGTGCCAGCCCTGGGCCTGGTCGATGGCGGCGCGCAGGCCCAGGGCATAGGCCACGGCCGGAGCCTGCACCACGGCGTTGTCGGCAGTGCTCCAGCGGGTGAAGTCGGGCCAGATGACCATCGTCTCGCGCTTGCCGAAAGCCCGGGCATAGTCCAGCGCAGCGCTCACGTCCTGTGCGCCATGCGCGGCCACGTAGGCCATGGCACGCAGCTGTTCGGCCACGCTGGTGAGGGCCTGCGCCACAGGCGCAGTGTCCAGGCCCGGCGCGCCCAGGATGCGGGGCTTGACACCCAGCTGCTGCTCAGCTGCCAGCAGCGCCTGGATGCCGGAACGCTGCCCGTCCGCATAGCCGCCGATGGCCTTGCTGGCTTGGTCGGCAGCCTTCTCGTCGGCGTCGGCGCCCACGCCTTCGGGCACGCGCACGATGACCAGCACTGGCCGCGCATTTTGCGCAATGCAGGCCAGCGCGGGGCCCAGCGTGCCCAACGTGCCTGCCTTGGCCTGGGCCTTGTCGATACTGGTGAACAGCACCGGCCGATTGAGCGGATAGGCGTCCGCGTCGGCGTCGCTGCCGGTAGCCACCAGGCCAATCACGGCCGTGGAGACGATGCGCAGCGTGCTGGTGCCTTCGGTGAGCTCGGTGACGCGCACGCCGTGGTGGAAGTCTGCAATTGCCATGGGCTGTCCTCTGATGCGGTAAAGGCCGCACTCGATGCGCGGATGGCCCATGGTGCTTTTGCACGCAGACAAAAGCCAGCAGCGCGCGCTGTGGCTGCGCCCGCCAGTGGCGCCGGGCGGAGCGCCGCTCAGCGCAGCGTGCCGGTGAGGATCTCCAGGCGACGCGCTTCGCTGATGTGGCCCTGGTCCTGCAGGTGCTGCAGGGCCTCCTGCGTGGACTGCAGCGCCAGGTCGACAAAGTTCAGGCGCGGGTCATCGACCAGCGCGAAGAAGTCATCGATGGCTTCGTCCTCGGTGCGTGCGGCCTTGATGGCGATGCGCTCGGCCAGGGTGAACAGCAGCTTGAACTCGACCGGCGAGACCTGGGGATAAGGTGAGGCTCCAGGGGATGGGACAAGCCCGGGGGGCTGGGGCTGCCATTGGCCATCCACCAGGTGCCACTGGGGCTGCACTTCGGGCGGCACGGCAGTGAACTGGGCCGCCAGTTCAGGGTGGAAGCAGTCGCCCAGGGCAAAGCCTTGGGGCGGCGTGAACACCTCCGCTGCCACGCTGTCGATGATGCGAGCGTATTTTTCCATGCTATTACCACTCCACAATCAAGAGGCCATCGGCGCCACAGCCGAACAAGCTGTTCGCAGAGCTGCCACCCCCGCCGCCGGGGAATCCGCCCGCGCCTGAATTTTGGATGTTGTTGCTGCCCATCGCGCCGCCGCCGCCGCCGTTCCAGCCAGCCGAGGCACTGGCCTCTTGGTTGCTGCCCGCGCCGCCGCCGCCGGTGCCGATGTAGTCCACCGCGTCTGGCACGGCGCTGGTGCCCTGGTCGATGCCCCGGCCCGCGCCCACTCCCTGCGACAGCGCTCCAAACCCACCCAGCCCACTGCCGCCGCTACCGCCGAAATGCCCTCCTCCGCCGGAGGCACCGCTCGCGCCGCCGGGCGCGCCAGGGCCAAAGAGATTCGCTGCTCCACCGCCTCCATAGGTGCTCTGCGTTCCGGAGATGTACCCGCCACGGCCGCCGCTGTGGTTCACATCGCCGCCGGAGCCGCCTCCGCCGGCCCCGCCCGCTTGGCCCCCGACACCCTGCCCGCCAGCGCCCCCACCCGCCGATGCATGTGCTCCAAAGGACGTGCTGCCGCCAGCCTCGGCCTGGCTCTTTCCGCCTGTGCCCACTGTCACGGCGATGGCTGCGCCAGGCGTGACTGCACATACTTTCATGGCGAATGCGCCGCCTCCGCCTCCGGTGCCGGCGCCTGCGCCGCCCGCGCCCCACATACGCACTCGCACGGCGTTGACGCCTGCCGGCACTACGAAGGTGCCGCTCTGCCCGAACACCGCCACCCGGCCCTGGCCGAAGACCCCTGTAATGGGGTTGCGAGCGCCGCTGCCGATGCCATTCTCGGCGCCTGCGCTCCCTGCATTCAAGTTGCGTCCCATGTGCTGCTCCTTTCAGTTGCGCCCTCTCAGACGCTTTCCTCGAACCCCATCACGCGTGCTGAAATTCCGGCCGCGGCTGCGTGCACGATGACTCGTTCGCCCGCGCTGGCAACCAGCCCGGTGCGCTCCAGCACGTCATGGGGCTGTATTTCCGCCTCGTGCTCGATGTAGTCGGCATTGCCCGGCGTAGCGGCCGTGCCGATGGACAGGCTTACCTTGATGGCGCCCGCGGTGCGGTTGCACAGATTCACATTCATGGTGGCTACCGTGCCGGCAGGCACCGCATACAGCGTCACGTGGGTGGCGGCGGCGCAGTCGGCCGCGCCCAGTTTTCCGTTGGCCATGGCTGGCGTCTCCTTTACATGCCTGAGGCGTGGAAGTACCGCAGCGCCCGCGCGCCCCGGAGGGCGGCCAACGCATCGGCGGTTGAAAGTTGTCCGGCGCGCACGTAGCGCTCGTCTCCTTCGGGCTCGGTCAGATACTGCGGATGGGGGTCAGCATGCGCCAGGTGTCCGACCAGCTGCTCGCCGGTGGCGTACTGCGGGTGCGGGTCGGCCTGTGCGCGGTGCGCGGACAGAGCGTTGGCGATGGATTGGTTGGTTGCCACCGCCACGGATGGATCCACGGTGAGCGTCACCGCGGCGGCGCTGGAGACCTCCACCACCATGCGTATGTTCAGATCGCGGCTGGCGTTCTCTGTCTCCAGCACAGGCTTATAGGTTTCGGGGAAGCTGCCGTGCGCAAGCAGCCGCGGGCTGCCGGGGCCCACGCCTCCCAGCAGGCCGATCTCACGCACTGTCCAGCCGCCGATCGTGGCGGGCACAACGGCTTCCACGATGATCCAGCTGGGGTTTTCGGCATGCTGCGTCACGCTGCTGACCGGCACGCGCGCCACCTGGCGCACCAATGCCGTGGCGCCTTGCGCCGGCGCAACCGGCGCGCCTGCGCCATCTCCCAGGGCGATGTGGGTGAAGGGCACGGTGGCGCCTGTGGCCTGGGCATTGGCGATCGCCGCCGCGCCCTGGTGGGTGAGGATGGTGTAGTAGCTCATGCGTCAGGCCCTCGGCCCCCTCGGGTGAACGGTGGTGGTGTCCCAGCTTTGCAGGGCGATGCCGTAGCGCTGCGCCGCGCGCGGTGCCTGCAGCTGCGTGACGGCGTAGGGCAGCACTTCGGTGGTCTCGCCCGAGAAGGCGGCAATGCCGTAGCGCACCAGCGCCTCGGTACGCGCCACCAGCGTGAGCGTGAAGTGGCTGCGCACAGGCTTGGCAGCAGCCACCTGGCGCTCGATGCCGTTCAGCGCCTCTTCGGTGATGCCCCGCTCTTTCAGCTCCACCTGCACGCGGAACGTGTGCGGGGCTGCCGGCGGCTGCTCTTGCCACCACTCCACCAGGCGGGCGGACGCATCGGCCGCGCGCAGTGCCTGACGCACGGCGGCCACGGTACCTTTGGCACGGTGCACTGCATAGGACGCGGCGATGGCTGCCCGTTTCTGAGGCTCGCTCCAGGCATCGTCCCAGGCATCCACCGAGAACGCCCAGGCCAGCCACGGCAGCAGGGGGGCTGGACAGGCGGCAGGACTCCACAGCTCGCGCAGAGGCACGGACAGCGCATCCAGGCGGGCGCCGCCGGCCTCGAGCGCATGCTCGAGCGCTGTGGTGCCCGGCGGCAGGAGCGTGCGCGCGATCGCTGTCATAGCTGCCCGAAGAAGTAGCGCTGGCCCCTGTCCCGGGCACCGGCAGGCTGGCCGCCCACGGGCGTACCCTCGTAGGCCACCACGGCGCCGCTGTCGAGCTTGGCAAACAGGCGTCCGTCGGCCGTGTTGACCGCCAGCTCGCCAGGCACAAGCTGCACCGCCTGCGGCACCTTGCCGGGCGTGGCGCTGCGCTTGAGCCTGAAGGTATTGGCCATGGCTCAGAACGTGCCTCCATCGAAGGTGATGCCGTCGATGCTGCCGCCGGTGATGGCCACCGCGTTAGCAGCCTGCAGTGCCAGCGTTTTGAGCCCCAGGTTCGTGCGCGCCGCAGCTGCGTCCTGCAGGTCGGCGAGGTTCTGCGCCCGGGCCAGCTTGGAGCCCAGCTGGGCCGCCATGGTGGCGGCGAAGTTGGCGTCGTTGCCAAGCGCGTCCGCCAACTCCTTCAGGGTGTCGAGCGCCTCGCCGGCGCCGCCTACCAAAGCAGCGAGCGCGGCCTTGACAAACGCGGTGGTGGCCAGCTGGGTGTTGTTGGCGCCCGGCGCAGCTGTGGGCGCGGTGGGGGAGCCGGTGAGCGCGGGCGAGTCCAGCGGCGCGAAAGCGCCCGGCCCCGCAATGGGGATGGCCTGCGAGGCAGAGCCGCCTGTGCCGCCTGTGCCCAGGCCGTAGTACAGCACCTTGTCCTGCTCGTTGAAAGCCAGCTCGGCGTTCTCCAGCCGTGCGGGCGCCCCGGGCGCGCCGCCGGCAGCACGGCGCTTGATGCGGATAGTGTTGGCCATGTCAGAAATTCCCTCCGTCGTAGATCTGGTGGCGCTGCGTGCGCGTGGGCACGATGTGGCCTTCGGGGGCCACCTCCAGCACATCGCCTGGCTGGGCGTTTTGCATGTCGATGTAGGGGCCGACGACGGCGCCGGTCACGGCCTCCACTACGGAGTCGGCAGGCAGGACAATGACCTGCAGCTGCCCTGTCACCGCGTCACCCCATCGCTGACCACCACCGGCCCTTCGATCAGGCGGCGCGTCTCGGCCCCGGCGATCAGCACCAGGTCATATACCGCCGCCTGCCAGCCAAAGGTGGCCGTGACGGAGGCGGCGATCTGCAGTCGCAGCAGTCCCTGCGCCGCATCGAGCACCTGGATGCGGCCGTTGCCTGTGTGCAGCTCCAGCCAGATGTCCTGGGAATCCTTGGCTGGGCGGATTTGCATGCGGGGCACCTGTCCGCTGATGTTGTGCGGCTGCGTGCCATCGCCTACGGGCGTCCTCACTTGCAGGTCCAGCCGGAAGGTGGCGTAGCGCTCGATGAGCAGGGGCAAGGCGGCCGCGCTCATGGCGTGGCCCTTTGCACGGCGATGGAGTAGCCGGTGCAGTGCGCGGCCTCGGTGGGCCCCGCCAGCACATCGGCCAGCGGCTGCGCCAGGGCCACGCGCACCACGCCGGGCTGGTGCAGCGCTGCGTAGAGGGCCGACAGCGCCAGGTTCTGTCCGATGCTGCCGCGGCTGGCCAGCAGCCGCTCCAGCGCCGCAATGGCGGCGTCGCGCACAACAGCGTGATCGGGCCCGTCCTGCACGTACAGCGTGGCATCCACAGCGAACGGCACGGCGGTGGCCGCACGTACCACCACCACGTCGGTGAGCGGGCGAACGGCGTCGGCATTCAACGCGCGGGCCACCGCATCAAGCACGGGCTGGGGCGTGGCGCCATGGCTGGCGCGCGCAAGCACCGTCACCGCCACCATGCCGGGCAGGGGCATGCTCAGGCCGGCGCTGTGCTCGACCTGCAAGGCGATGACGCCGGCGGGCAGCTGCGCGGCCAGGGCTGGCTCCAGCACGGCCGGGCCGAAGCGTGGCGCATCCACGGCGACGTCGCGCACGCGGGCGTCGGCGCCGAGCGCATGGAATACGTAGGCGCCCTGTGGGCCAGCGGTGCTGAAGCCCTCCATGGCCATCTGGATGCGCCGGCGCAAGCTGGCATCGTCCTCATGCGCCGGCTGCCGCGGCGGGCTCGCCTGCGCGTCGCCCGCATCCACCAGCAGGCGCTGCACGCCGAAGTTGGCGCCAAGCTGCTCCAGGTCGGCGCCGCCGGCGTAGGCGAGCATGACGCCGTGTGCGGCGTCGTTGATGCGCGCGCGCAGCAGGAGCTCGCGCCAGGCCCACGCCTGCAGCAGCTTGACGATGGGGTCGGACTCCAGCGTCAGTATTCTGTCGATGGCTGGCAGGTGCGCCCGCAGGCGTTCAGCCAGCTCGGCCTTGGTTTGCGCCAGAAGCGCCTCGTAGTCGAGCGGCTCGACAACTTGCGGGGCAGGCAGCGCGGACAGGTCGATCATGCGCTGCCTCCGCCCGGACCCGGGCTTGCGCCCAGCAGCACCGCCATGGCCAGCGGCGCCGGCTCACGCCTCGCGCCGCCGGTGTAGCGGCCGTCGATGTGCACCGTGGCGCGACCGGGGCGCATGGGGTCGCGCTCGATGCCGATCTTCTCCAGGGTCAGCCTCGGCTCCCAGCGCATCAGCGCCGAGGCGATGGCCGAGAACACCCGTGTCTGCGTGGCCAGGCTGTCGGGCTGGTCGATCAAGGCAGGCACCAGGCTGCCGTATTCGCGCCGCATGACGCGGCTGCCGATGGGCGTGGACAGGATGTCGGCCACGCTCTGGCGCAGGTGGGCCATAGCGTCGATGCGCCCGCCAGTGGCACGGTCCATCATTGTGGCGCCCCCGACAAGTCGGCGCCGCTGCGCACTTTGCCATGCTTGTGGAGCATCAGGCTGATGCCGTCCGCGATCACGTCCACATTGCTAGTGACCTTGCCACCGCCGATGTGTACCGTCGCGCCGCCGGCGCTCAATGTGATGCTGTCCGGTTCCATGGCGATGCTGCATCCATCGCCGACTTCCAGCCGGATGGCCCGGTCCAGGTGGATAGTGCGCCGGCCTTCGCGGTACTCGGCCCAGTTGTTCGCGCTCCACTGGATGCGGTCCACGCCTGGCTCATCAGCGGGTGCGTCCATGGCGTCGCTGTATACGCCCAGCAATACCAAGCCCTGCCCGAGGTCGCCGCCTGGGGAGATCACCAGGCACTGCTCGCCCACGGCGGGCGGCCACCAAGTGCAGCCCTGCTGTCCGCCAGCGCGCCCGGCCAGCCAGGGCAGCCAGCCGGTGGTGTTGCCGCCCAGCTTGACGCGACAGCGTGCCGGCGCGGCGTGGCGCACGGCGGCGACGGTGCCCAGGCGCGCGATGTTCTCCAGCCGGCGCGTGGCTTCCTGGGGCGTGTCGTGTTGCGGGATGGAGCGGAACATGCAGGCATGGTGGCGCCACAGGAGGGCGTGCGCCAGCAGGGGCTGCTGTGGGTGCGCGGGCCACAATTTCTTATGCGGCCAGATGGTCCAGCAGGGCCTGCAGCAGTTGGTCAGCGTCGGGCTGACTGATGCCCAGCAGCTCGCGTGCTGGGTAGGCGTACTGCGGTCCGCCAGGGTTGACGGTGTCGGTTTCGCCGAAATGGTGCACGCGTGCGATGCGCTGGGCGCGGCTGGCGAACTCGACCACGGCAGCGTCGCTGGCGGCGCGAGCCTTGAGGTGCTTGGCGCGCCGCAGCTTGGCGAACATGGGCTGGCGCTGGCGGGCCTGCTGGCGCAGCCGCGGGCGCTGGCTGCGCAGCGTGGCGCTGGGCGCCTTGCGCGGCTGCCAGGGCTGGCCCTCGGGGTCGGTCTGCGCGCGCATGCGCTGGGCGTTGGCGGTGCGCAGGCGCCGGGCCACGTCCACCAGCATGCGGCGGCGCTGCGCGGGCTGCAGCTTGGCCAGCAGCGCGCCGGCCCAGGATTCGAGCGCCAGGAAGTCGGCCATGGTCGGCTACAGCGCGAAGCGCGCGCGCTCGGGCGGCGCGGCGATGTCCCACTCGGCCAGCTTCTGGTCTTTGAGCCACAGCTCCCAGTGCTCGGGCAGGCACTGGCCACCCGGGTGGCAGGGCTCGGCTGGGTGCGTGACGTGGAAGCGTGTAGGGTGCGCCTGATCGGGGCGGACGATGGCGCGCTCGGTGAGCGGCACGCGGATGCCGATGTCCACGGCGGCGGTGTTGAGGTGCTCCACCAAGAATTCGACGCCGCGGTCCTGCGTTGCCGGGCTGTCCAGCAGCTCGGACTGGTGCACGCGCACCCAGGCGAGGATGGGCACGAACAGCGCGTCGGTGTGGCCGGTGTAGTCCAGCACGGTGATGGCGGCGGTGTAGCGGTACTCAAACGACAGGCCGCCGGCCAGGGTGGACACGGCCTGGCCATCGGCGGCCATGACGATCAGGCGCTCGGGGTCGCGTGCCAGCTCGGGCACGGCGGTCTCGATCAGGCGGCGCAGGCTGGGGAGTTTCCACACGGCGATCGGCTCCTATGGCGTGGCGGCGGCCTGGCTCATGGCGCGGGCCGCGTCGTAGGCGCGCTCGCATGCGGTGCCGCGGGCGCGGGCGTCGTCAGCGATTGCCGCCAGCTCACCCGCTCGCGCGTCAGCGCGGCGCTGCAGGTCGGCGAGCACATCGAGGGCGGCGGTGTCTGGCGCGCACTGGCCGGCAGCGGCGCGAGCGAGGGCGGCGCGGCGGTGGCCGGCGATGTAGGCGGCAAGGTCGCGCTGCAGCCCGTCATGAGCAGCGCGAGCAGTGCGAGCGTCAGCAGCAGCAGCGGCAGCGGCGGCCGATGCCTCGGCCCCGATCTTTGCGATTTCGTCACGGTGGTTTACCTCCAGGGTGCGGTAGCGGTCGGTCAGCACGCGGGCCTGCCGCTCATGGGCGGCGCGCTCGGTGTTCAGGGTGGTGATGGCCTGCGCTTCGGCCACCTGGGCATCGGCCAGGCGCAGCGTCTGCGCGAGCAGCAGACCGGCGAGCGCCAGGGCGGCGAGCTGCCAGCCGTAGGCTTTGAGCTGCGCGATCACGGCCAGGCCCTCCACCAGTGCCACCACATGGCGAGCAGGATGGGGTTCATGGCGTGCCTCCCAGGCACTGGGTGCTCTCGCGCTCACGGCGCAGCGTCAGGCCGCGCAGGGGCCGGCCCTGGAACTTGTCCCAGTCCAGGATGGCCCTGCAGGCGCCGGCGTAGTCGCCGGCCAGCAGGCGGCGCACGATGGTGGAGGGGCCTCCGCGCTTGAGTTCGCAGAAGCCGTCTTTCACGCCCGCCTTTCCCGGCCCGACGTTGTAGGCGAGGCTGACGAACGCGTCGAACTCGTGCTGGTGCATGGGCACGGGCGCGCAGCGGCGCACGATGCGCTCGGCCTCGGCGGCGTCGCGCTGCAGCAGGATCAGGCCGCGCACCGGGTCGATGCGCTCGCCCGCCTGCATGGGGCCGGTGGTTTCAGTGCGCGTGCTGCCGAAGCCGCCGGTGGGCACGTCGCCGGGCACCGGCGGGCGGGCCACAGATTCAAACCCTTCGGAGACAGCGATGCCGATGAGGCCAGCAGCTGACAGCGCGAGCACCGCCAGGCGTGCTGTGGTGGGGGTCACTTGCATGCGGCCTCCTCCATTTTTTCGCGCGCCAAGCGCGCCAGACGGTCCTGGCGCTCGACGCGCCATTTCCAGACCAAGTAGGCAGACTGCAGCAGCACGTAGGCGATGGTCAGCGCCGTAGCAGTGTGCGTCATGGTCCAGCCGCGGGCGGCGGCATCTGCCAGGACAGCCACGGGCGGGGCAGCCTTGGCGGCCTCGGCGGCAGCGGTACGGATGGTTGCTTCCTTGCTCATGACGTCAGTCCCAGAGATAGACCATTCGGCGTCCCGGCTCGGGCGCCCTGACCAAGCGCACGGCCAAGCCCTCTGGCAGGTCGGCGGCTACCTGGGCCAAGCTGGGGTTGGCGGCCAGCGTGGCCTCGACATGGCCGGCAGTGGCGCCCAGGTGGCGCCAGGCCAGCGCGTCCAGCGTGTCGTGTGCCTGGGCACGCACGGTGATGGCGGGGGCGGCGCGGGTGGTCATAACAGCTCCGCGATCACGCGCGACTTGCCTTGCAGGTCCGCAATGGCCCATCGCAATTGCTGGTTGAAGCCGTCGATGCGGATCTCCAACGCAGACTGCACGCGCTGCTCCTTGCCTGCGCCCTGGGGCAGCGTGTCCAGATCGCGGTAGGCCTCGGCCAGCTGCGCCTGCACGTGGCTGTAGACGGCGCGGCGGTACTGGCGGGCCTTGACGTTCACGCCCGCGAGCTGCGGCGCCGGCACGTCTGCCAGCTGCGCGTGGCCGGCCGCGAGCTGCTGGGCCTGCCACTCGGCCAGCTCGGCATTGACGGCCCACATGGCGGCCTCAATGGCCAAGTGCAGGCGCTCGGGCGTGGCGGTGCCGTCCAGCCGCAGGTCTTTGCGCAGCTGGGCAGGGTCGATGTCCGGCCAGAAGTCGTCATTGACCACCGCCGGCTCAATGCCGGCGGCTGGCGGGTTTGCGGTTGCGAGGAACGACATGGGCGTGGGCTGGTGGCGGTGGCGGTGGCGGGTGTGGCGGTGGCCCAGGGCGAGGCAGGCGGGTGCACGGGGTGCGGTCTGCTGCCCTGGGGCCGCCACGGCGCGGGGTGCGCTCGGGTTGCAGCGGGTGGTGCGTTTAGTCCAGCTTGGCCAGACGGCGCTCCAGCCGCTCGATGTCCTTTTTCACGCCGGTGCGGGTGTCCAGCTGCAGGGCGCGCTGCAGCAGGGGCAAGGCTGCCTTGCAGGCCTTGAGGGTGCGGGTTTTCATATCCACGTCGTGGCTGCCGGTCTTGCCCAGCAGCGCCCAGCCGGCGGCCTTGTACAGCTTGGCGCGCGCCTGGTCTGGCGTGTCGGCGGCCTCGGTCAGCTGCAGGGCCTGGGCGGCGATGGCCACGGCGTCAGGGCCTGCCAGACGCCCGGCCAGGATGGCCTCGGCCACCTCGTCCTGCACGATGGTGGGCAGGTCGCGGTTGTAGCGGTCGGGCGGGCTCATGCCGCTGGCCAGGGCGTACTCGGCAAGCTGCAGGGCGCGGCCGTAGTTGCCGGCGTCGATGTGCCACACCAGCACCGTGGCCAGCACATCGTCCTGGGTGCCGGGGCGGGCGGCCAGCACGCCGTCCAGGTAGGCGTCGTACTCGGGCAGCATGGCGCGCTTGGCTTCGACCTTGCGCTCGACGCTCTGCAGGTCTTTCAGACGCAGGCGGTGCTGGTGAAGCTGGGCGAGCTGCAGCTCGTAGGCGGTGCCCACGGTGTGGCCGTGGGCGTTGGTGGCTTCGGCCAGCGCCGCCTGCTGCAGGGCCAGGTGATGCATGCGGTGCCGCTGGGCAGGTGTCAGGCGCATGGCCGGTGCTCTTTCGTCTGTTGGTGTGAGGGGCGGCAGTGCGCGGCCTGCAAATAGCGGCCCCTTTTTTTAGAGCCGCCATTTGCTGCCGCCGCGCGGCCGGCGTCAGGCGAGTTCGATGTTCTCGACCAGGCAGGCCTTGCCCAAGTCCTCGATGACGAATGCGTCGTTGCTGGACTCGTAGGTCTCGATGCGGTCGCGCTTGGGGTTGTCGATCACCGCGCGGCGGCGCTTGCCGTCCTGGTAGTAGATGGACAGGTTGGCCAGGCTGGTGATCAGCACCGCGTTCTCGGGCACGTAAGGCACGCTGATCGCCTGCAGGCCGCCCAGGCGCGCCTGGCTGCGCACGATGTCGGCCGCCAGCATCTCGGTGGGCGCCGTCTGGTTGTCCATCAGCGGGAACAGCTTGTCGTGCAGCAGGTTGCGCCCGACGATGGCCACCAGGTCGCCGGCCTTGGCGTGCCAGGTGTCCAGCAGGCCGTGGGTGGCGTCGTACACCAGGCCGTCCAGGGTCTTGTAGTCGCCGCTGCCGTCTGCCTTGACCTGCACCTTGCCGGCGACCTTGCCGCCGGTCATGACGCGCGCGGCGGCGTTGTCGCGCAGGTACTGCAACCAGCCCTTGTTCACATCTTGCAGCAACGGGTTGGTGGTGCGGTTGGTGTCGGCGGCAACGCTCACGCCGTTGAAGCCGATCATGATGCGGTCCAGCGCGCATTGCTGCTGGATGGCGCGGGCCAGGCGCAGCTGGAAGTCGGGGAACTTGGCCCACATGTCCAGCGTGGCGTAGCGCAGGTGCGTGTCGTAGTTGGTCTGCGAGCACAGATAGCCCTGGCCTTCCAGGCTGTGCGGGTCCGTGGTGGCGCGGTCCTTCGTGGTGGTGTCGGTGCGGCTGGCAATCGGCCCGGTGGTGCCCAGGCCCAACTTCTGGCCCTGCATTTCATCGACGGGAGCGATGTTGATGGACTTCAGGAATGCGCTGGATTCCTGGATGCGGTTCTCCAGCTTTTGCTGGATGCTGGGCGAAATGGTGAACTGCTGCGCGGCGGACGGAACGCTGTTGAGCGTGGCCTGGTCCTGCAGGTAGGTGTTGAACAGCTCGCGGGTTGCGTTCTTCATGGGGCGGTCCTCGGTGGGCGTGCGTGGTGGTTGGTCGGTGGACGGGCGGCGTGGGGGTCAGCAGTCGGCCTTGAGGGCGCCTTCGGTGCCCGTGGCGTCGGGCCGCTTGGTGCCGCTGCCGTCCTGCTGGCTCAGCTTTTCCTGCAGGGCCTTGAAGTCGGTTTGCAGCTTGGCGAACTGGCCGGCCAGCGCGGCGTGCGCGGCGGTGGCGGCAGCCAGCTCGGCGGCCTGGCGTTGAATGGCGGCATCAGCCGCGCCCAGCACTTCCAGCGTCTTGACAGCGAAGGCTTCGGAGGTTTCCGGCTTGTGCGTGGGCGCGGTGATGCCGCGCAAGTTGCTCAGCAGTTCGCTGAATTTGGCGACGAGCACGGATGCGATGCCTTCGGCGTCGCCCTCCAGGCCCAGGTCGGTCTCGACCGCGGCGGTGAACAGCGCGCCCTCGGTGTGCTTCTTGCCCTTGAACGGGCTGGCGTCGGGGTTGCCGGCGGCGAACTTGAGCACTTCGGTGCCGAGGCTGGCCGGGCTGTCGGTGACGGCCAGGCCGGTCATGTAGGCCTCGCCCGTCTTGGCGAAATTGGGGTCCACCTCGATGGAGGTGTAGATCTTCTGGCGGGCCTTGTTCATGGCCACCAGGCCGGGCAGCGCCTCGATCTGCGCGAAAAGTGCCAGCTTGCCGTCCTCGACCTGGCGCGCTTCGAGCGCCAGCACGTCGCCCAGCGCGGCGAAGGCGCTGTCGGGCGTGACGCCGCGGTAGTGCTCCAGCCACACGCGCGCCCCGTAGGTGGCGGGTTTGTAGTTCTTGGCCATCTGCTCGATCCAGGCGCGCTGGATTTCGCGGCCGTCGGTGGTGGCCCCTTCGGTGGCTACGCGGAAGAATTTGGTCGGCATGGTGCGGCCCTACGGCAGTGGTTGATCTGCCGCTATGTTGCGCACTGGTGCCGGTTGGTGCAATTTGCGCGCGTTGTGGCTGCACGCAGCACATTTTTCCGCTGCTGCGCTCCGCGCGCGCGCGGGCCACACTGGCGCGGCATATGACAGCCAGACCTACTCCCGCCAGCCGGCGCGCCGCCTCGTCCCAGGGCCCTGCCCCGCTGGGCGCTGGAGCGCACCCGAACGATCTGCCCGCCGGCACGCCCGGCGCTGCGGACGGGGGCGTCGGCAAACGACGCGAAGCGCGGGCACTGTACTGGATGGGCTGGCGGTTGTCGCACATCGCCGAGCACCTGGGCATTGCCCGCGGCACGCTGCACGGATGGCACAAGGCCGAAGGCTGGGCCGCGGCGCCGGCAGTGCAGCGGGTTGAGGGGGCGCTTGAGGCGCGCATGGTGACGCTGGTGGCAAAAACCGACAAGACCGGCGGCGATTACAAAGAAATCGACCTGCTGGGCCGCCAGCTCGAGCGCCTGGCGCGCATCGGCCGATACCAGCAGTCAGGGCGCGAGGCGGATCTGAACCCGGCCATCGAGGCGCGCAACGCCGGGCCGAAGCAGCGGCGCGCGAAGAACTCCCTGTCCGACGAGCACATCGAGCAGCTGAAAAGCGCCTTCCTGGACTCGCTGTTTGCGTATCAGCTGCAGTGGTGGCAGGGCAGCCAGCAGCGCACGCGCGCGATCCTCAAGAGCCGGCAGATTGGCGCCACCTGGTACTTCGCGCGGGAGGCGCTGATCGACGCGCTGGAGACCGGCCGCAATCAGATTTTCCTGTCGGCCAGCAAGGCCCAGGCGCACATCTTCAAGCAGTACATCGCGGCGTTCGTGCATGAGGTGACGGGCGTGGAGCTGAAAGGCGACCCGATCGTGCTGGCCAACGGCGCCACGCTGTATTTCCTGGGCAGCAACGCGCGCACGGCGCAGGGCTACCACGGCAATTTCTACTTCGACGAGTTTTTTTGGACGCAGGATTTCGAGCGCTTGAACAAGGTGGCCAGCGGCATGGCCATGCACAAGAAATGGCGCAAGACCTACTTCAGCACGCCCAGCAGCATCCAGCACGCGGCCTATGCCTTCTGGAGCGGCGCACGGGTGAAGAAGAAAGACAAGATCGACGTGGACTTGAGCCACGCGCGGCTGGCCAGCGGCTTCGTGGGCGAGGACCGCGTGTGGCGGCACATCGTCACGATCATGGATGCGCTGGCCGGCGGCTGCGACCTGTTCGACCTCGACGAACTGCGGCTGGAGTACTCCGACGCCGAGGTGGCCAATCTGCTGATGTGCGGCTTCGTGGACGACTCGTTCTCGGTGTTCCCGCTGGCGATGCTGCAGGGCTGCATGGTGGACAGCTGGGAGCTGTGGAAGGACTTCAAGCCTTTCAGCCAGCGGCCGCTGGGCTGGGCGCCGGTGTGGGTGGGCTACGACCCGAGCCACACCGGCGACAGCGCCGGCCTTGTGGTGGTAGCGCCCCCGGCGAAGCCTGGCGGCCCGCTGCGCGTGCTGCACACCGAGCAGTTCAAGGGCATGGACTTCGAGGCGCAGGCACGCGCGATCAAGGCCGTCTGCGAGCGTTACAACGTGGCGGGCATGACGCTGGACACCACGGGCATCGGCCAGGGCGTGTACCAGCTGGTGCAGCAGTTCTACCCGGCGGCGCGCGGCATCAACTACAGCGTGGACACCAAGACCATGCTGGTGCTCAAGGCACAGCAGGTCATCAAGACGGGCCGGTTGGAGTTCGACGCGGGCAACAAAGACCTGGCGGCCAGCTTCATGGCGATCAAGCGCGAGCTGACGGCGAGCGGGCGCAGCGTGACCTATGCGGCCGGGCGCAGCACCGAGACCGGCCACTCTGACCTGGCCTGGGCGTGCATGAACGCGCTCAGCCATGAGCCCCTCGAGACCGGCACCGGCCTGGCCAGCGTGCAGGGCTCTTCTTTCCTTGAAATTTCCGACTGACCATGACCAAACGCACACGCCGCGCCGCGGCCCAGGCGCATGCCACCACACCCGCAACCGCCACCGCCACCACACCCGCGCCGGCATCGCCACCGGCCCAGGCTTTCAGCTTCGAGCTGGGCGAGCCCGAGCCCGTCCTGGGCGGGCGATCGGCGCTGCTCGAGTACGCGGAGTGCCTGCAAAACGGCGACTGGTACGAACCGCCAGTGAGCCTGACAGCACTGGCCCGGCTGCTGCGCGTGGGCGCGCACCACGAGTCGGCGTTGCGCTTCAAGGTCAACGTGCTGGCCAGCACGTTCATTCCGTCGCAGGCGCTCAGCACCGAGACGCTGCGCGCCTTCGCGCTGGACTTTCTGGTGCTGGGCAATGCCTACCTGGAGCGGCGGCGCAACCGCTTGGGCGAGCTGCTCACGCTGCAGCACGCGCTGGGCAAGTACGTGCGGCGCGGCATCGAGCCCGGCCGGTTTTTCTTCGTCACGGATCTGCAAAGCCCGCATGAGTTCGCGCGGCACGACGTGTTCCAGCTGCGCGAGCAGGACCTGCACCAGGAGATCTACGGCGTGCCGCCGTACCTGGGCGCGCTGCAGTCGGCGATGCTCAACGAGTCGGCGACGCTGTTCCGGCGGCGCTACTACAACAACGGCAGCCACGCCGGGTTCATCCTCTATGTGACCGACGCGGCGCAGTCGCAGGGCGACATCGACAAGATGCGCGAGCAGCTGACCAAATCCAAGGGCACCGGCAACTTCCGCAACCTTTTCTACTACGCGCCGAACGGAAAGAAAGAGGGCATCCAGCTGATTCCCATCAGCGAAGTGGCGGCGAAGGATGACTTCCTGAACATCAAGAACTCCAGCCGCGATGACGTGCTGGCAGCGCACCGCGTGCCGCCGCAGCTCATGGGCATGCTGCCGAACAACGTAGGCGGCTTCGGCGACGTCGAGAAGGCCGCAAAGGTGTTCGCCCGCAATGAGATCGCGCCCCTGCAGGCCACGATGGCGCATGCGATCAACGCCTGGGCCGGCCGCCCCGTCTGCGCGTTCCGGCCCTACGTGCTGGACGACGCGCCGGCATAGACCCGCCCCCACTCCCGCCCACAGCCCGCAGGACGCGGGCTTTTTTTCACCCTCGCGCAGCCCCTCACCCCTGCTGCGCGGCCCCGTGGCGGCCCGCCCAGCCCCCGCCGCAGGCCTCCCGGCCGGCCCGGGCCGGCAGCGCCCCCTCCCACCCCCCTCCCACCCAGGCCCGCCCTACCCCGCGGCGCGCCGTCGAGACCCCGCCGCGCCTGCCCGCTTGATGTGTTGTTTTTGTCGGACCTGCCGGCACAGCGGCTTTCCAGCGCTGGTGCGGCCTCGCGCGGCGTTTTCCGCAGCTCTCGCGCGTCGGGTTTCGTCGGGTTTTGCCCTGCCGCAGCGCGTGGCAACAGCACCCCTCGGAAATGCCCAGCAAGGCCCCGAATCGGCTCCTGGAGCCGCCCAAAGACGATGGCCTATACCGAGGCCTATAGGGCCGCCAATATCCGCTCCAGGCCGCTTAAATGCTGGGTCGATGAATTCTTCTCTCTTCCGCCATTTCCGCCCTCAGAGCCGGCCCGTCTGGTAGCGCTGACCCAGCACGGCCTGCAGCTCCCGCACCACCTTGAAGGCATCCCGCAGCGTGCTGCGCTCGAAGCCCGAGAGTTCGGCCAGCCGCAGGTGGTTGTCGGGCTGTTGCCCGGCGTCCGTCTGGCGGCTCTGGTGCGCGATGCGCAGCGCCGCGATGAACTCCAGCGTGTCGATCAGGTCGCGCGCCGCCTGCGGGCTCACCTCGCCGCCATCGGCCACGGCCAGCAGCCGCTCGCGCGTGTTGACGGCCTCCACGCCGCCGGCCAGCGCATGGATGCGCGCCAGATCGATGATGGGCACGATGCCGCCGTGCTTGAGGTCCACCGTCCCGGGGTGCGCGCCCCCGCGCTCCACGGCGATCCGGCCGAACAGGCCCAGGGGCGGACGCTGCCCCAGTGCATTGCCGACCATGTGCGCCAGGAACAGGCCATTGCCCCGGGTGCGCTCCAGCATGGCAAGGCGCAGCGTGCGCAGCAGCTGTGCATCGCCGTGCACGGCGCGCAGGTCGAAGAACACCCCGGTGAGCATCAGCGCGGCGGCGTCGGGCTGGTGCACCCACTTCCTGAAGTATTCGTCCCAGCGCCGGCGCGGCTGGCGCCATGCCTCGTTGCTGGCCATGATGTCGCCCGGGCAGTGCACGTAGCCGCAGGCGTGCAGGCCGTCGCAGACGAAGCGCGCCAGCCGCGCGAAGTAGTCGCCGTGCTCGGCCGGCCGGTAGTCGTCCGACAGGATCAGGCCGTTGTCCTGGTCGGTGCGCGCGGCCTGCTCCATGCGTGCCTGCGAGCCGGCCGCCACCCAGGCGTAGGGCACGGGCGGCGCGCCCAGGTCCTGCTCGGCCAGCTGGATCAGCCGCAGGGTGAAGGCATCGGTGACCGAACTGATGATGAGGCCGGTGTTGTAGGCGCTGGTGTCGGCCCGGGCCAGGCCGGCCTGCAGGTGGCGCACGCGCCCGCTGCAGGCCACCAAGCCGGCGAGGTCGGGCTGCTGGTGGATGTCCTGCGTCAGGTGGACCGCCGAGGTGCTCTGCAGCCGCCCCAGGTCGGAGGCGGTGACCATGCCGACCAGGGCCTCACCCTCCAGCACCGGCACGTGGTGGATGTTGCTGCGGGCCATCAGCAGCAGGGCGTCGAAGAGGGGCTGGTGGCGCTGCAGCGTCATGGGCGCCGGCGTGGCGACGTCGGCCACGGGCCGCTCGGTGTCGATGCCGGCGGCGACCACGCGCTGGCGCAGGTCGCGGTCGGTAACCAGGCCCAGCAGGCGCCCGTCCCGGGTCAGCAGGATGGAGGAGACGCCGGCGGCGGCCATGCGCCCGGCGGCGCTGCGGATGCTGGCCTGCGGGTCGATCTGCAGCGGCGAGCGCTGCAGCAGGCTGCCGATCGGCGCGGCCATGGCGCAACCCTGCGAGGCCTGGGGCAGCGCGGGAAGGGCGCCCTGCCCGGCCGGCGGCTGCAAGGTCTTGGATGGCGGCATGGGCGAACTCCTCCTCTGCCAGGGTGGGGGCGGCGGTGCACCGCGCGCCCCGGCGCATTTTTTCAGTAAGTGAGCCGGGCGTAATAAGTCTCGCGCGAGCGCGCGCGCGCCTGACCCAGGGTGACGATGCCCATGTCCCGCAGCAGCGGGATGAGTCGCAGCAGGATCCCGGCTGTCGCCAGGGCGTCGCCCAGCGCGGTGTGCCGCCCCGGCACGGGCACGCCCAGCCGCTCGGCGATGGCTTCGAGCCGGTGCGATTCCTGGTGGGGGTGGACCAGCGCCGACAGCAGCAACGTGTCCAGCACCGGCTGGGCAAAGCGCAGGCCGGTGCGCGGCTCCAGCAGCTGCAAAAAGCGCATGTCAAAGGCGGCGTTGTGCCCGACCAGCACCGTGTCCCGGGCGAACTGGTGAAAGGCCGGCAGCACCTGCTCGACCTTCGGCTGCCCGGCCACCATGGCCGGCGTGATGCCGTGGATGGGGATGCCGGCGGCGGGAATGTTGCGCCCCGGGTCGACCAGCTGCTCGAAGGCCTCATGCCGCAGCAGCCGCCCGTTGACCACGCGCACCGCGCCTATCTGCAGGATCTCGTCGCCGCCCGACGGGTCGAGCCCCGTGGTCTCGGTGTCGAACACCGTACAGATCAGGCGGGACAGCGGGCAGTCGTCCAGCGCCTCCTCGGCGCCCGTGTCGGCGAACAGATCGAAGTCGAAGAACTCGGGCCGGCCCGCATGCGGGGCCGCCAGGGCCGCGGCCTCTGCGGCGCCCTCGGCCAGGGGCAGCAGCAGGCGAAAGCAGGCCTGGTGCGCGACCCGGTCGCGCTCGAACCCGATCTCGGCGCCGTGGCGCCCGAGCACGTCGCGCACCGACAGCGGATGCGGCTCGCCGCCGATGCGCATCGGGTCGATCTCCCAGCCGGTCACGGTCTCGGTGTTGACGGCGTGGCCGCTCCAGACCAGGTCGAGCTGCGCCCGCCCGCCCTGGCGCGCCAGCCGCAACTGGAGGCTGCGCACGGCAAATTCTTCGACCAGCCGCCCGCCCAGGTGCTCCAGCGCCTGCAGCATGGAGAAACTGTCC
This sequence comes from Melaminivora sp., assembly GCF_032059615.1. Taxonomy (NCBI): domain Bacteria; kingdom Pseudomonadati; phylum Pseudomonadota; class Betaproteobacteria; order Burkholderiales; family Comamonadaceae; genus Melaminivora; species Melaminivora sp. The sequence goes on from NZ_DAMCAM010000017.1 coordinate 40,813, forward strand.
AGCCTGAGCCACAGGGCATTGTCCACCTCATCCGCCGTGACGGGGACCGCGCACTGGCGCGCCAGCTGGCGCGCCGCGACCTGGACGAACTCGCTGCCTCGCACCTCTTCAAGCGGCCAGCGCGTGCGCAGGCTCTCGGTGGCGTGGCGCGCGGCCGCATCGACCCGCGCGGCCAAGGCGCCGATCTCGCGGCGCAGCACGCCCAGCGAGCGCTCGCGCGGGGCAGGCCCCAGGCCGCCATGGGCGAGCGCATCCAGCGCCGCCTGCGCGGTCGCCAACGACGCCCGGCTGCCTTCGGTCAGGGTGTGCAGCCACTGGTCGCGCGCCGCCTCCTCCTCGAAGTTGCGTGTGATGTTGTCCAGCAGGAGCACGAAGCCCTCCAGGCCCGCCGGGTCGTGCATGCCGTCGCCGCCGCTGCCGACGTCGGTCACGGGCGAGAGCTGCGCGCGCAGCAGCTGCCCGCCCCGCGTGGTGGTGACGAACTGCGCCGACGGGTGGGGCGCGCCATGCGCCAGGCGCTGCTGCACGCGTTCGAGCGCGTGCGCCACCAAGCGCTCGTCGAACACCGCGTAGATCGAGCGCCCGATGCCGATCAGCTCGGCCCCGCCGGCCAGGTGCGGCGCCTCCGACAGTGCCCGGAACTGCAGGCGCGCGCGGTTGTTGTACAGCAGGATGCGGCCGTGCCGGTTGCACACCACGACGCTTTGCGTGAGCTCCGACATCAGCGCGGCCAGCCGGTTGCGCTCGCGGTGCACGCCGGCGCCGGCCCGCGCCACCTCGGCGGCCACATCGCCGCGCAGGCCGTCGCGCTGCGCGGCCAGCGCGTTGATGGCCTCCACCAGCGCCTGCTGGCCGGCGTGCGCGCGGGCCTTGAGCGGCAGTGGCTCGACAGCGTTGGCCACGGCGCGCGTCTGCTCGGCCAGCTCGCGCCAGGCGGCCTGCTGTGGCAGCCACCAGCGCTGCAGCGCCGCCACTGCCGCCGCGGTGCCCCCGGCCCAGGCCAGCGCCAGCAGCGGCAGGCCACGCGCCACCAGCGCCGCGAACTGCGCGCGCTCGGGCCCCGGCAGCGGCAGCCACGCCAGCAGCAGGCCCAGGGCCAGGCACAACCCCACCGCGCCCGCCGCTGCGGCGGCGGCGTACCAGGGCAGGCGATTCCCGGCTCCGCGCATGCGCATGACCTTGCTGAAAGGGCGCTCAGCGGCAAGCATCCTTGAATATGGCATCGCCTTCGGACACCTTTTCTACCGCGCCCAGCAGCCGGCCCTGCCGGCCGTCGAAAGCCACGCGCTCCCGGCTTTCGCAATTGAGCACGTAGGACCGCGATTCGAGTCGCTCCACTGGGTCCTTGCGGAAGGCATATTCAAAATATTCCACCAGCCGCTCGCTGTCCTGCAGCCGGGTCGTATATTTTCCATCCACCACGACGAAAGAGTTCACGGCCGGATGGATATAGCTCCAGGGTTTGAACAGGCTTTTCTCTCGGCCTTCCTCGACCACCACGGTGCCGGCCGGCAGCTGGCTGAGCTTGAAGCCGTACCAGTCGTAATCGTAATAGGCCAGATACCCGAGCATGCCCATTGCTGCGGAAGCGGGAATCAGCCATTTCGGCAGCCGGTTGCGCGTCAGCTTTCTGAGAAAAAATGCTGCCCCGCCCAGGCAGACGCCCAGAATCAGGACACCGAAGAGATGCCACACCATAAATATTTCTCTCGCCCTGATGGAAAAGGTGGGCCTTCCCGGGAAGGCCCACCTGCACGCCAGAATGACCTGTCTTATTCAGGCATCACGGATAGCGCACGTGGCGCACCATTTCCTTGGTTTCCTCGGACGTGTCTTCCGTCGCCAGCGAAACCGCCACGGACACGGCGATATTGATCGCCGCACCGATGCAGCCCACCGACAGCGGGGAAATACCCAGGATCCAGTGCTCGGGCGTATTCGGGAAGGAATTGGTGCCCGGAATGAAGAACCAGCCCAGGTACAGGAAGATGTAGGTCACCGTGGCCAGCGAGCCCGCCACCATGCCTGCGATCGCCCCCTTGCTGTTGATGCGCGTCGAGAAGATGCCCAGGACCAGTGCCGGGAAGATGGACGAGGCCGCCATGCCGAAGGCCAGCGCCACCGTCTGGGCCGCGAAGCCTGGCGGATTGAGCCCCAGCCAGGTGGCCACGATGATGGCCCCGACCATCGCGACCCGCGCGTAGAACATCTCCTTCTTCTCCGTCAGGTGCGGCATCAGCGTGTTCTTGAGCAGGTCATGACTCACGGCCGAAGAAATCGCCATCAGCAACCCTGACGCCGTGGACAGCGCCGCCGCAATTCCCCCGGCGGCGATCAGGCCGATGATCCAGGCGGGCATGTTGGCGATCTCGGGCAGCGCCAGCACCAGGATGTCGTTATTCACCGTGAGTTCGTTGCCCTTCCAGGTCTGCGCCCACTCGGCCTGGCTGGACAGGTCCTTGTTGGCATCGTTGTAGAACTGGATGCGGCCGTCGCCGTTCTTGTCCTCGAACTTGATCAGGCCGGTGGCCTCCCAGTTCTTGACCCACTGCGGACGCTCTTCGTAAGCCAGCGACGCGGCGCGCGGGCCTTCGGGGTAGATGGTGTCGAGCAGGTTCATGCGTGCCATGCCCGCCAGCGCCGGAGCGGTGGTGTAGAACAGCGCAATGAACACCAGCGCCCAGGAGGCAGACCAGCGCGCGTCGCGGATGTTGGGCACAGTGAAGAAACGGATGATGACGTGCGGCAGACCGGCCGTGCCGACCATCAGCGTCAGGGTGAAGAGGAACATGTTCCACTTGTTGCTGACGTCGGCCGTGTAGTCCTGGAAGCCCAGGTCGCGAACCACCTCGTTGAGCTTGTGCAGCAACGGTATGCCCGAGGCCGCGTGCTCGCCGAACAGGCCGGTCTGCGGCAGGAAGTGCCCGGTCATCATCAGCGACAGGTACACCGCCGGAATGGTGAAGGCCAGGATCAGCACGATGTATTGCGCCACCTGGGTATAGGTCACGCCCTTCATGCCGCCGAGCACGGCATAGAAGAACACCACCACCGCGGAGATGATCAGGCCAGTATCGCTTCGCACTTCCAGGAAGCGCGCAAAGGCCACGCCCGCGCCCGTCATCTGGCCGATCACGTAGGTGAGCGAGATCACGATCAGGCAGACCACCGCGACCACGCGAGCACCCTTGCTGGCATAGCGCTTGCCGACGAAGTCCGGCACCGTGTAGGCGCCGAAACGGCGCAGGTAGGGCGCGAGCAGGGTCGCCAGCAGCACGTAGCCCCCCGTCCAGCCCATGATGAAGGACGAGTTGACATAGCCCACCGAGATCAGACCGGCCACGGAGATGAACGAGGCCGCGGACAGCCAGTCCGCGGCCGTCGCCATGCCGTTGAGCGTGGGGTGCACGTTGCCCCCGGCGATGTAGAACTCACGGGTGTTCTTGGCCCGGGCCCAGACAGCGATCCACGTGTAGATGACGAAGGAGCCGATGACGAAAATGAAGTTGATCCAGAACTGGCTCATGGCTTATTCCTCCAGCCCGAATTCTTTGTCGAGGCTGTTCATTTTCCAGGAATAGAAAAAGACCAGTGCCAGGAACGTCAGGATGGAGCCCTGCTGGGCAAACCAGAAACCCAGGTCGGCGCCACCGACGGAAATACCCATCAGCAACGGACGCAACAAGATTCCAAATCCATAGGAAACCGTCGCCCAGATGACGAGGCAGATGGTGATGAGTCGGACATTAGCGCGCCAATATGCGCGGTCCCTGTCGGTAATTTGTTTAGCCATGATTAACCCCAAATTTCGTGCCACTGCACGGCCAGGCTGGATAGATGGTGCAAAGCACCCTCACGATTCAGTCGTGGTCGATAAGGCCTCCTTGTTCCAAGGTCTGCGCTCAGAATTTTCAAGATGCTTTTTTCTGCCGAAGAAGCAGATTTTTCAGGGATTTTTCCGAGGTTCCGGGGTTTTTCCCGTTTTTTCGCTTTTTCAGGCATTGGCCCGGCACTCTAGCCCTGCGCCTTTCGCGAGACTTACAAAGCCTCGCACCCTCCGGAAACCAAGGGCAAATACTTAGACAGGAACGGCTCGGGCAGGCCTTTTCGGCCGGAAAACGCCCGGTCCCTGCCATCCGCAGCCCGCATGCCAGGGGCGGCCGCGTCCGACCCTGGCCCTCGTGCCGGGCTGCCAAGCTGGCCCACATGCGCCAGATGATCGACTTCAGCTCTTGGCAGGGCCTGCTGTCCACGCTGCTGGGCCTAATCCTGTTCACGCTCGTGGCCGTGGGCCTGCGGCTGGTGGTAATGCAACGCATGCAGCAGCGCCGCGAGCGCCAGAACCGCCAGATCAACGAACGCCTGAAAACGCTGATCGCGGCCTACAAAACCCTGGGCGGCTCGTTCACGGGCAACCTTGCAGTGGACCCGCGCCACCTGCGAGATCTGCGCGGGCTGCAGCTGCGCGCCGCCGAAGGGGCGGCGCAGGACGAGGGAGCAGGCGCAGAGGCGGCCCCAAATCCGGGCTCCGAGCGCCGGCGCCGCATCCGCGATGCAGTCGAGGCGGCGCTGTCCGACGTGATCCTGCTGGGCACGGCCGAGCAGGTGCAGCTGGCCGTGCAAGCTGCCAATGCCATGGTGGCCGGCCGCCACATCGAGACCGCCGCGCTGGTGGTTTCGCTACGCGACTTCATCCGCTCGGCGCTGGACCTGGAGCCCGTGCCGGCCGACCTGAGCATCCCCAGCCAGGGACCGCTGCGCGGCGCGGCGGGTGGCCGGGGAGGCGCTGCCGGCTCCGCCGGACGCGGCGGCGGAGGGGGCGGTGGTGGCAGTGGCGGAGCCGGGATGGCGGCTGGCGGTGCGCTGGGCCTGGGGGCAGGCCGGGCCGGGGAGGATGCGCAAGCGCCCCCTCCTCTGGGCATGCACGAGCCCTGAGCTGCACCGCCCCAGTCTGGCGCCTGGTTCAGTTCGTCAGCGTGTGCCAGGCGACGCCCGTGCCATCCACGTGGCGCTGCACCCGGCCCTGGGCGATGAGGTAGTTGAAGCAGGCCGTGGCCTCGCCGGTCGCCAGGCTCAGCTGGCCCGGGTCGGCCTCGCCGATGGGCCGGCCAAACAGGGCGGCAAAGCTGTCCACCGTGCGCAGCGGGCCCTGCTCCAGCTGTTGGCACAGGGCATTGAGGGCGCGCTCCTGGCTGCGGCGCAGCTGCTCCAGCCGCGCATGCAGGCCGTGGAAGGGCTCGTTGTGCGCGGGCAGGACCAGCACCGAATCGGGCACCTGCTCGCGCAGCCGCTCCAGCGACTCGAACCAGCCCTGCAGCGGGTTGGCCAGCGGTTCGTTGGGATAGACCGAGACGTTGGAGGAAATGCGCGGCAGCACCTGGTCACCGGCGATCAGCAGGTCGAGCCCCGGGCAGTACAGCGAGGCGTGCTCGGGCGAGTGCCCGCTGGTGACGATGACCTGCCACTCGTGCCCACCCCACTGCAGGCGCTGGCCGTCCTCCAGGCGCCGGAAGCTCTCGGGCAGCGCGTGGATGAACTTGCCAAAGCTGCCGAAGCGGCTGCGGTAGGCCTCGATGGCCGCCTCCGACCAGCCGGCCTCGCGGTGAAAACGCACCCCGTCCGGCGGCGCCTCGCGGCTGGTGTCGGCGTGCAGCACGCGGCAGGACAGGTATTCGGTCCGCGTCATGAACAGGGGCACGCCGGCGCGCCGGGTGAACCACCCGGCCAGGCCCACGTGGTCCGGATGCATGTGCGTGACATAGACGCCCCGCAGCGGCCGCGCCAGCGGCCCGCTGCCGGTGAGGGCCAGCCAGTCGGCCACGGTCTGCGGGCTGTTGAGGCCCGTGTCCACCAGCACCCAGCCATCCTGCACATCCACGGTCCAGACGTTGATGTGGTCCAGCTTGAAGGGCAGCGGGAGGCGGATCCAGCGCACGCCGGGCGCCACCTCCACGAAGTCGTGCGGTTCGGGGCGCTCGAAGGGATAAGTCAGGGGGCTGGCAGGATCGGGCATGGTGGGGCTCAGGAGCGCCAGGGGCGGTGTTGCACAGGCCAGCGATTGTGCGGCTGGCAGGACCGCAGCGCTGGCGCCTGCGTGACGCGCGAGCGCGGCCGCGTCCGACGCGCCAGCGCAAGGCAGCGGCCTAAAACCGCTGTTCACCCGTGCATTTCACCGCCGGACGTCCCGCTGCAGGAGGTAGCCATGGCCCACATTCCCGATTCCAGGATAGAGCGCTCCGACCCGCCCATCCACCCACGCAAGGTGCCCGCATCGGTGGACATGCGCCGGGCGATCTGGATCATCGCCGCGGCCATCGTGATCTCGCTGGTGGTTGCGGGGCTGGGGCGGCTGTTCGCGTCCTCGGAAGACCCGTACCTGCCCGAAAGCCGCACGGCCACCGGCGCCGAGGCCCCGGCCATACCGGTGCCGCCGGCGCGGTGAGCGCCCGCCCCGGGCAGTCCGGTCAGGTGCCCTTGCTGACCGTGATGGTCGGGAACTTCGCCGAAAAATCCTTGCCCTGCTGCCCGATCTTCACCGCCACCTTGCGCGCGATGTCGCGGTAGAGGGCGGCGATTTCGCCCTCGGGCTCGGCGGCGACCGTGGGCTTGCCGCTGTCGGCCTGCTCGCGGATGGACATCGTGAGCGGCAGCGCGCCGAGGTAGTCCATGCCATAGCCCTCGGCCAGCTTGCGGCCCCCCTCGTGGCCGAAGATGTGTTCGGCGTGGCCGCAGTGGCTGCACACGTGCACCGCCATGTTCTCGACCAGGCCCAGGATGGGCACGCTCACCTTCTGGAACATGGTGATGCCCTTCTTGGCGTCGATCAGGGCGATGTCCTGCGGCGTGGTGACGATCACCGCCCCGGTCAGCGGCACCTTCTGCGCCATGGTCAGCTGGATGTCGCCGGTGCCGGGCGGCATGTCCACCACCAGGTAGTCCAGGTTGTCCCAGCGCGTTTGCATGATGAGCTGCTCCAGCGCCTGGCTGGCCATGGGGCCGCGCCAGATCATGGCCTGCTCGTCATCGACCAGAAAGCCGATCGAGTTGATCTGCAGGCCCAGGGCGTGCTTGGGCTCCATCAGCTTGCCGTCCAGGCTCTCGGGCTTGCCGTTGGTGGCGGTCATGGTCGGCACACTGGGGCCGTAGACGTCGGCGTCCAGCAGGCCGACGCGCGCGCCCTCGGCGGCCAGCGCCAGCGCCAGGTTGACGGCGGTGGTGCTCTTGCCCACGCCGCCCTTGCCCGAGGCCACGGCGATGATGTTCTTCACGCCCGGCAGCAGCTGCACGCCGCGCTGCACCGCGTGGGCGATGATCTTGCTCGCAACGTTGACCGAGACGTTGGCCACGCCCGGCAGGGTGCGCGCGGCGGCGATGAACTGGCTGCGCAGCTCCGGGATCAGGCTCTTGGCGGGGTAGCCCAGCTCGACGTCGAAAGCGACGTCGCCGCCTGCGATCTGCACGTTGCGCACGGCGCGGGTGCTGACGAAATCCTTGCCGGTGTGCGGGTCCTTGACGCTGGCAAGCGCTGCCAGCAGATCCTTTTCTGTGAGTGCCATGGTGGTCTTGTCTGGGTGTTCGTTCGACGGGATGGCCGAGTCTAGCCAAGGGGGTTTGGCACTCCCGGCGCTGGGCTTATCGGGCGCGGCGGCCGCTCAAGCCTGCACGTGCAGCCCCGCGGCGCCCGCCTGCACCTGGCCCACCACGGCGGCGTGCCCGAAGCCCTCGCGCGCAAACACCGCCAGCACGTCATCGACCGCCTCGCTCGCGCAGGCCACCAGCAGGCCGCCGGAGGTCTGCGGGTCGGTCAGCAGGGCCTGCGCCGTGGCCGGCAGGCCGTCCGCCAGCCGCACGTCGGCCCCGTAGCCGGCCCAGTTGCGGCCGCTGGCGCCGGTGACGAAGCCCTGCCGAGCCAGCTGCTCCACGCCGGGCAGCAGCGGCACGCGCGACCAGTCGAGGTGGATGGCGACCCCCGCGCCGCGCGCCATCTCCAGGGCGTGGCCGGCCAGGCCGAAGCCGGTCACGTCGGTGATGGCGTGCACGCCCGGCAGCGCGGCCAGCAGCGGGCCGGGGGTGTTCAGGCGCGTGGTGCTGGCGATCATTTCGCGGTAGTGGGCCTCGGCCAGCTGCTCTTTCTTCAGCGCCGCCGAATACACGCCCACGCCCAGCGGCTTGCCCAGGACGAGCACGTCGCCCGGCCGCGCACCGGCGTTGCGGCGCACCTGGTCGGGGCGCACCAGGCCCATGGCCACCAGGCCGTAGATCGGCTCGACCGAGTCGATGGTGTGCCCGCCGGCCACAGGGATGCCCGCCGCGCGGCACACGTCCTGGCCGCCGCGCAGGATGGCGCCGATGGTCTCCACGGGCAGCTGATTGACCGGCATGGCCACCAGCGCCAGCGCCATGATGGGCTTGCCGCCCATGGCATAGACGTCCGACAGCGCATTGGTCGCCGCGATGCGGCCGAACTCGTACGGGTCGTCCACGATGGGCATGAAGAAATCGGTGGTCGCCACCAGCGCCTGGCTGTCGTTCAGGCGATAGACGGCGGCGTCGTCGGCGGTTTCCAGGCCGACCAGCAGCTCGGGCGGCACCAGGCCGGCGGCGCCGCTTTGCGCCAGGATCTGCGACAGCACGCCCGGGGCGATCTTGCAGCCGCAGCCGCCGCCATGCGACAGGGAGGTCAGGCGCACGGCGGCAGAGGGGGTGGACGAAGAAGCATTCATGGCAGGGCAATTGCGGGTTCAAAGACAATCCGCGCTTTCGGCGCAGCGGCGCGCGACGACGCGAGCCGCCGGATCATCTCAGATTCACCGCGCCCGCCTGCGCGCCTGTCCCCCTGCTCCCGTGTCCCACCACCGCCCCATCCGCCCGCAAGACCGCCACGGCTTCGACGCCCTCATCGACGCGCGCTCGCCCGCCGAGTTCGCCGATGACCACCTGCCCGGGGCCATCAACTGCCCCGTGCTGAGCGACGAGGAGCGCGCCATCGTCGGCACGCTCTACGTGCAGCACAGCGCCTTCGAGGCGCGGCGCGTGGGCGGCGCCTTCGTGGCGGCCAACCTGGCGCGCCACCTCTGCGGCCCACTGGCCGACAAGCCGCCCGGCTGGCGCCCGCTGGTCTATTGCTGGCGCGGCGGCATGAGGAGCGGCTCGATGGTGCAGTGGCTGCGCCTGGTGGGCTGGGACGCGCAGCAGCTCTCGGGCGGCTACAAGGGGTTCCGCCGGCACGTCATCGACCAGATCGCGGCGCTGGTGCCGCAGCTCGACCTGCGCGTGCTGGTGGGCGCCACCGGCAGCGCCAAGACGCGCGTGCTGCATGCGCTGGCCGAACAGGGCGCGCAGGTGCTGGACCTGGAGGGCCTGGCGCGCCACAAGGGTTCGCTGCTGGGCGCCCTGCCCGGCGTGGCGCAGCCATCGCAAAAACACTTCGAGACGCAGCTGGCCACGGCGCTGGAGGGGTTCGACCTGGCCCGGCCCGTGTATGTGGAAGGCGAGAGCGCGCGCATCGGCCGCCTGTCCGTGCCCGTGCCGCTGGTGCAGCGCCTGCGCGCCGCCGCCTGCATCGAGGTCGAGGCGCCGCTTCGGGAGCGCCTGGCCTACCTGCTGCGCGACTACGCCTACCTGGGCGACGACCCCGCTGGCCTGTGCGAGCGCCTGGCGCAATGGACCGAGCTGCACGGCCATGCCACCGTGCAGCGCTGGCAGACCTGGGCGCGTCTGGGCAACCTGGCCGCCCTGTTCGAGGAGCTGATGCGCCTGCACTACGACCCGCACTATGGCCGCTCGCAGGAGCGCAATTTCACGCACTGGAGCGCCCGCCGGCGCCTGCCCGCGCCCGACCTGTCCCCGGCGGGCATCGCCGCGCTGGCGCAGGCGGTGCAGGCACCCGGTGGATTTCAACAGGAAAATCCGGTCCAAGCCCTTGCCAGCCATTGAGCCTTAGCTATCAATTTTATTGATCACTCCGCTCCGCCTTCCGCTGTTCCACGAAAGCCTTTCCCCCATGAAATTCAAGATGGCGCCCAACTCGGGCTTTGCCGTGCTGCTGCGCTCGCCCTGGTGGGTGAGCTTCCTGATCGCCGCGGCCATCGTGCTGGCCTGCGCCGCGCTGCTGCCGGCGCACTTGGTGCCGTTCGCCGCCGCGGGCGCGCTGCCGATCTTCGTCATCGGCTGCGTGGCGGCCTGGCGCCAGGCGCGCGCGCCCAGCCGTGCGCGGGTGCAGGCCGCGCGCGCGGCGGCGGCCGCCATGCCCTGGCGCGACTTTGCCGCCCTGCTCACGCGCGCCTGGGTGGCCGAAGGGCACGCCGTGCAGCCCCTGCCTGCGGGCACGCAGGCAGCCGACCTGCGCGTGGTGCGTGGCGGCAGCGGTCATGACTTCATCGTGGTGGCCGCGCGCCGCTACAAGGCCGCCACCCATGGCGTGGAGCCACTGCGCGCGCTGCACGCCCTGGCGCAGCAGCAGGGCGCGCAGGCCGCCACCTACGTCGTGCTGCAGGGCAGCGTGAGCGAGGCCGCGCGCCAGTTCGCCGCCGGGCACGGCATCGCCCTGCTGGAAGGGCCGGCGCTCGAGGCGCTGCTGCTCAAGGGCCAGCCCTGACGCGCCGCGCCCCCCGCTTCTAGAATCGCCTGTTTTGCCGCCCCGCCGCCCGGGGCGTTCCCGCCTGCAGCCTCCCGCCCGTTCCATGACCGCACGCAAGATCTTCGTCACCACCGCCCTGCCGTATGCCAATGGCAACTTCCACATCGGCCACATCATGGAATACATCCAGGCCGACACCTGGGTGC